>CAYLTG010000011.1:0-43283 GCA_964386225.1 uncultured Bacteroidales bacterium | reverse complement strand
TTCCTGCAGCGCACCTGGTGGAGACCATTCCCGGCTTCCACGATGCCGCCGGCAGGATCGGTCAGTTCGAGATGGCGGTCCGTGAGGATGCTGCCGGCCGCCTTGAGGGGATCCGGGAGCTCGTCGGGCAATTGCTCGATCGCGCACCCTCCATGATGCACATTTATAACCTGGGCAAAGAAGGTAAGATCCCCGTGCGGGTGACCCACAACGACACCAAGATCAACAATGTGCTTTTTGATTCCCGGGACCGGGCGATCTGCGTGATCGACCTGGATACGGTGATGCCGGGCTTCATCCATTACGATTTCGGCGATGCCATCAGGACCTTTGCCAATACCTCCGACGAAGATGAGAAGAACCCCGGCAGGGTAGCTTTCAGCCTCCCTTACTACACTGCTTTCACCGAAGGTTTTCTTTCCGAGGTGGGCGCCATCCTCCGGGAGGCCGAGCGGGAGACCCTTGGCCTGGCGCCCCTGTACATCACCTACGAGCAGACCATCCGCTTCCTGGGCGACTACCTGCAGGGCGACACCTATTACAAGACCAGCTACCCCGGTCATAACCTGGTCCGTGCGCGTGCACAGTTCGCATTGCTGGAACAGATGGAAGCCCACCTCGACGAGATGAAAAAGGTCGTCAGGCAATCCTGACGACCCGTGGGAATTTTCTTTTGAGTGCCCTACTCACCCTTATTTCGACGAGAAGCTGAGGATCGATTTTTTGATGAGGCCGATGGCTTCCATCAACTCCTCCTCGGTGATCACCAGGGGAGGGGCGAACCGGATGATGTGTCCGTGGGTCGGTTTGGCGAGGACGCCGTTCTCTTTCATTTCGAGGCAAACATCCCAGGCTTCCTTCCCGTTGGTCGGCCTGATGACCACGGCGTTGAGCAATCCTTTGCCGCGCACCAGCTCGATCATCGGGGAGTCGATCTTGCGCATCTCCTCCCTGAAGATCTTACCCAGGTTTTCGGCCCGCTCGGCGAGTTTCTCATCCTTCACGACCTCGAGGGCAGCCACCGCGACGCGCGCAGCTACCGGGTTGCCTCCAAAGGTGGACCCGTGTTCGCCCGGTTTTATGCACAGCATGACCTCGTCATCGGCCAGGACGGCGGAAACGGGATAGACACCTCCCGAGAGGGCCTTGCCCAGGATCAGGATGTCGGGGCGCACCCCTTCGTGGTCGCAGGCCAGCAGCTTGCCGGTGCGTGCGATGCCGGTCTGCACCTCGTCGGCGATGAACAGGACGTTGTGGTCGCGGCACATCTGGTAGGCCATTTTCAGGTAGCCGTCGTCGGGTACATACACACCCGCCTCACCCTGGATGGGCTCCACGAGGAATCCGGCCACATGGGGGTCGTTGAGCGCCTCTGCCAGGGCGTTGAGGTTGTTGTAGGGGATGGTGATGAATCCGGGCGTGTAGGGTCCGAACCCTTTCCGCGCATCCGGGTCGGTCGACATGGAGATCACCGTGATGGTCCTGCCGTGGAAGTTGTTCTCGCATACGATGATCTTCGCCTTGTTCTCGGGGATGCCCTTTTTCGTATAGGCCCATTTGCGGCAGAGCTTGAGGGCCGTTTCGTCACCCTCGGCACCCGTGTTCATGGGCAAAATCTTGTCGTAACCGAAATATTCGGTCACAAATTTCTCGTACGGCCCCAGTGCATCGTTGTAGAAGGCCCTTGAGGTGAGGGTGAGCGTGCGGGCCTGTTCATACAGCGCGTTCACGATCTTCGGATGGCAGTGTCCCTGGTTGACGGCGGAATAGGCCGAAAGGAAATCGAAGTATCTCTTCCCTTCCACATCCCACATGTAGGCCCCTTCGCCCCTCGACAGAACGACCGGGAGCGGGTGGTAATTGTGAGCCCCGTAGCGTTCCTCCAATTGCATAAAGTCCTGTGATGTCATTGTGTTTTGCATAAAAAAAAATTATCGGTTTTTCACTTGAATCTTTGACAAATGTATAACATTCTTCATGGTTACTAAAAAAGGAAAAAAAATATTTCCCAAAAATTGCAAAGGACTATAATATTTTTACATTTGTAACGGTAATAACATAAAAGAAAATATCATGGCTTACGTAATTACTGATGATTGTACTGCATGCGGCACCTGCATTGACGAATGTCCGGTCGAGGCAATCTCTGAGGGAGACATCTACGTGATCGATCCAGACATTTGTACCGATTGTGGCTCATGCGCAGATGTGTGCCCTGTGGAGGCCATTCATCCTGCATAAGGCAAGCGATCAGATCAGCAATAAAAAAAGCCCGTCCGGGCTTTTTTTTTTAATTGAACTCTTTTTTGAGCTGTGCGACCCACGCCTTGACCCGTCCCGGGGTCTTTCGGGGCTGTGTGTCCTCGTCCAGGGCAAGACCGACGAACTTCCCGTCCTTTTCTGCCGATGAGAAATAATAGGCATAGCCTTCGGTGGCGGTGAAACCAACCACGTTCTCCTTTACCGGCATCCGGCAATACAGGGTTCCCATCCCGTCGACAAAGCTGCCGGGGTACTCCTCCTGGTCACCAAGGCCGAACAGGGCGATCCTTTTCTTGCTCAGGTCAAGTTCGGCCACATCGTCGATGAAGGTCTCCCAGTCGTCCTGCATGTCGCCGATACCCCAGGCCGAGGTGCCCAGGATCAGGTTGTCGTACTTCAGGATATCCTCCGGTTTGCTGTGCTTGATGTCATGCATGTCCACGGAGCTGGCCCCAAACTCCTTTTTGATCAGTTCTGCCACTTTCCTGGTCTTTCCCGAGGTGGAACCGTAAAATAATCCAACTTTCTTCATTGTGCGTAATATCTGTGTCAGTTATTGTCTGTTGTTCAATTTTGCAAATTTAAACTATTTAGAACAATTTTAAATGAGATTGAGCGTCCAATTTCCCGGAAATTCAGTGAGCCGCGCAAACATCAGCCCTCCATGAATGGCTGTAAACCCTTATGTCACAGCGATTCCACCGCATTGCCCAGGCCCATGCAAGGTCATGATGGATTTAGAATCAATTCAAGCAGTATTTCAATTAATTTTATAACTCCATTCCAATCCGTCCATGGTAGAAAAGATCATTTCCTTTTCCCTGAACAACCGCCTTGTGGTGATGCTACTCACCCTGGCCCTTGTGGTGTGGGGGGTCTATAATTATACCGTACTCCCCATCGATGCCGTCCCCGACATCACCAACAACCAGGTGCAGGTGATCACGGTATCCCCTTCGCTGGCCCCGCAGGAGGTGGAGCAGTTCATCACGTTCCCCATCGAGATCGCCATGGCCAACATCCAGGACATTGTCGAGATCAGGTCGATCTCAAGGTCCGGTCTCTCGGTGGTGACGATCGTGTTCAAGGACAAGGTGAGCCCCTACCTGGCCAGGCAGCTGGTCAGCGAGCAGATCGACATTGCCCGGAATGAGATCCCGGAGGGCTACGGGTCGCCCGAAATGATGCCCATCACCACCGGTCTGGGAGAGATCTACCAGTATGTGATCGAACCGCTCCCGGGGTATGAGGGCTATTATGACCCCATGGAGATCCGGACCGTCCAGGACTGGATCGTGAAGCGCTACCTTTCGGGGATACCCGGCATTGTGGAGATCAGCAGTTTCGGCGGGAAGCTGAAGCAGTACGAAGTGTCCATCAAACCCCGCACGCTGGTGGAAATGAACATCACCATCCTGGAGGTTTTCACCGCCCTTGAAATGAACAACCAGAATGCGGGGGGCAGCTACATCGAAAAAGGCCCGGAGGCCTATTACATCCGAGCCGACGGCCTCATCAACGACAAGGACGACATCGGTTCCATTGTGGTCAAGACGGTGGATAACATGCCCATCCTGATCCGCGATGTGGCGGACGTGAAGATAAGCTCTCCGCCCCGGTTCGGGGCCATGACCAAGGATGGGAAAGGGGAGGCCGTCGGGGGCATCACCCTCATGCTGAAGGGTGCCAACACTTCGGAAGTGATCAGACGCGTCAAGGAGCGCATCGAGGAGGTGCGGACACTCCTTCCCGTGGGCCTCGACCTGCACCCTTACCTCGACCGTTCAAAGCTGATCAGGAAGACGATCAGCACCGTATCGAGGAACCTGATCGAGGGCGGCCTGATCGTGATCTTCGTCCTGGTCCTGCTGCTGGGCAATTACCGGGCAGGTTTCATTGTCGCCTCCGTCATCCCGCTGTCGATGCTGTTCGCCTTTTCCATGATGAACCTGTTCGGCGTCACGGCGAACCTGATGAGCCTGGGGGCCATTGACTTCGGTTTGATCGTGGACGGTTCCGTGATCGTCGTGGAAGGGATCATCCACCAGGTGCAGAAACACAAAGGTACGGGCAGGCTCTCGGGGCAGGAGCTCAACGACAAGATCCTCATCGCCGGGAAGAGTGTGAGCCGTTCCGCGGTGTTCGGCGTACTCATCATCCTGATCGTGTACCTTCCGATCCTGGCGTTCACGGGCATCGAGGGAAAGATGTTCCGTCCCATGGCCCAGACGGTGAGCTTCGCCCTGCTCGGCGCGCTGTTGCTGTCGCTGACCTATGTGCCGGTGGTTTCCTCCCTTTTCCTGGGACGCAGGGTGACGGACAAGAAGAATTTTTCTGACCGCATCATCGAAGTGTTGCAGAACGCGCACCGCCCGGTGCTCGAATTCTCGCTGAAGAACAGGAACTTGTTGTTGGGCATCACCATCCTGTTCCTGGCAGGCAGCTTCTACCTCTTCACCCGCATGGGGGGCGAGTTCATCCCGACCCTGGAAGAGGGTGACCTGGCCGCCCAAATGACCCTCTCACCGGGCTCCTCCCTTACCGAGAGCATCGAGTCCTCCACACAGGTCGAGAAGATCCTGCTGGAGGGGTTCCCGGAGGTGAAAGAGGTGGTCTCCAAGATCGGGACCGCCGAGGTGCCCACCGACCCCATGGCCATCGAGGATGCCGACATCATGATCATTTTGAAGGATAAAAAGGAGTGGACCTCGGCCGATAACCGGGAGGACCTGGTGGAGATGATGAAAGAGCGGCTTTCCGTGCTCCCGGGTCTCTCGTTCGAGTTCCAGCAGCCCATCCAGCTGCGGTTCAATGAGCTTATGACCGGGGTAAAGTCGGATGTGGCCGTCAAGATCTACGGAGAGGACCTGAATGTACTTTACGAACAGGCCACCCGGGCGGCTTCCCTGATATACAGGGTGCCGGGGGCCGGGGATGTGAAAGTGGAGCAGGTCGTGGGCTTGCCCCAGCTACTGATCCGGTACAAGCGTGATCAGTTAGCTCGTTATGGATTGAATATCAATGATATAAATCGTATTGTGCGGATGGCCTATGCCGGCGAGTCGGCAGGTGTGATCTTTGAGGGGGAGCGGAGGTTCGACCTGGTGGTGCGGCTGTGCGAGGAATGCAGGAATGAGTTCCAGAGCATTCAGAATCTGCGGATCAACCCGCCGACCGGGGAGCTCATCCTCCTGAGCCAGGTGGCCGACATCAGCATCCGGCAGGGGCCCATGCAGATCTCGCGGGACGATACCAAGAGGCGGATCACTATCGGCATCAATGTCAGGAACCGCGACATCGAGTCGTTCATCCAGGAGGTGGATGCCCTGCTCAGCGAGCGGCTCGTCCTGCCTCCGGGATACCGCCTGACGTACGGGGGGCAGTTCGAGAATCTGCAGGCGGCCAGGGCCACATCGAGCGTGGCGGTGCCCATCGCCCTTGTCACCATCTTCGTGCTGCTCTACTTCGCATTTTATTCCCTCCGGCAGTCGGTCATGATCTTTACTGCCATTCCCCTGGCGGCGGTGGGCGGGATCTGGGCGCTCTACCTGCGCGGGATGCCCTTCAGCATTTCGGCAGGGGTGGGCTTCATCGCACTCTTCGGGGTGGCTGTCCTCAACGGCATTGTCCTGATCTCGTATTACAACCAGCTCCAGAAAATGGGGGTCCGCGATATCTATGAACGGGTGAGGACCGGCACCCGGACCCGGCTCCGTCCCGTGGTGATGACCGCCTCTGTCGCTGCACTCGGATTTTTCCCCATGGCCCTGTCGACCGCCCCGGGGGCCGAGGTGCAGAAGCCCCTGGCCACGGTCGTGATCGGCGGCCTGGTCACGGCCACGTTCCTCACGCTGGTGGTTCTTCCGGTCATCTATGTGATTTTCAGCCCGGACCGCGGGAGCAAGGCCAATCCTGAGACCATGCCGGACCAGGGACCTGGATCAGGGGCAGGGGAGGGTCCGCCGGCCCCCGAAAACTTAAAAATCGATCAATCATGAGATCATTGCATTCATTCATCCTTGTGCTGTTCCTTGCAGCCTCCTGCAGCCAGCCAGCCAGTGAAGAGGCCGGGGCCCCGGAGGAAGCGGCCGGATCGCGGCAGGTGGTGCTGGCATCAGAAATTGTGGAGAATGCCGGGATTACCTTCGGGAAGATCGAACCTCACCTGCTTTCCCATGACATCAGTGCCCGGGGGCAGGTGGTGCTGCTTCCCGATCATAAGGCCCAGGTTGCCGTGCTGATGGGCGGCACCATCCAGTCCATCCGCGTGGGATTCGGCCAAAAAGTGGGCAAAGGCCAGGTGCTGGCGACGTACACCCATCCCGGGATCATCGAGTTGCAGCAGCGATACATCAACGCCAAACTGATGAAGGAGGTGATGGAACAGGACTACCAGCGGCAGGAGGCCCTCTGGAAGGAGCGGGTGAAATCCGACAAGGAGTTCCAGTCCGCCCGCCTCGAATACCAGAAGGCGGTCGCCGACTACAATACGGCAAGGACCAGCCTGTCAATGCTTCACGCGGACCTCGAGTCCCTCGACAGGGGGGAGGTGCAGGGCGAGATACCCATCGTAAGCCCCATCGGCGGAAGAGTAGAAGCGATCTTCGTGTCACTTGGTCAATATGTCGACACCAGCACCCCCCTATTCCAGGTGATTGACAGGTCCTCTCCCTTGCTCCAGCTTATGGTGTTCGAAAAGGACATCCCCTTCATCCGTGAAGGCCAGCGTGTCACCTTTGCATCCACCACATCCGGGGTGGAGGACTGCGAGGCGGAGGTCTTCAACGTAGGGTCGCTGGTCGACCAGGAAGCGCGTGTGATCTCGGTCATGGCCTCCATTTCCTGCAAGGGGGCCGACCTTATCCCGGGCATGTTCGTGGCCTCGACCATCCATACCAGCGAGGAGTACCTTGACGCCCTGCCCGAGACGGCCGTGGTGGTCGAGAACGAGGACACCCGGTTTGGATTCTATACCACCGACCCGGAAGGAAGTGAGAGGTTCCGCTTCCAGCCTTTCCTCCTTACCACCGGCTTCACGGAAGAAGGCTATGTGGAGGTGAAACCGCAGGAAGAGATCCCGGAAAATGCCAGGATCGTACTCACGGGCGTCTATTACCTGAAGTCGGAGATGATGAAAAACCTCGGTGATTGAGTCAGCGGGGGATCCGCCAACTGATGCCGGTGCTGATGAAGTGTTTGTCGATGTTGCTGTCGAAACCGGTCCCAGCCGAGATGTCCAGCTGCAGGTTGTTCCTCACCAGGTATGTGAAGCCGCCGTCGACCCTGTGGTTGGGCAGGTTGCCGTGGTCAAAGGTGCCGTAGGCCTCACCGAAGAAGCCCAGGCGGGCCGTGATGCTGTAGCCCAACACGATCGAATAGACAAAGAACCCGTCGGCATTCTCCCCGTTGTAGGCGAAACCGGCATTGTATCCCAGTGACAGGTCCTCCGCGAGGGTATGACTTGCCGAGATCTTAGCCACCGGGTAGCTGAAGGTGGGCCGGTAGGTGAGCGCGCCCACATGCCGGAGGGTCATCTCGGCAAGGATGGAGATCTCGGGCCGGAGCCCCCGTTCAGACACGATATACACCTTGAAACCAAGCATAAGCGGGCCCACACCGTACTCGGTGGAATCCGCACCGGATTCTTTCAGGGTGCCCCTGGTGAGCTGATAGAAGGAACCGGCCCTGAGCTCAAATCCCTCCCACAATCCAAACCGCAGCAGGGTCGTCCCGAGGAACCAGTTGTCAATCGAAGCTTCCGCGTTCTGTGTCTTTTCATACATGACGGCCGTTTCGATTTGCAGGGTTTTGTGGGGAACGGTGGAAGATGACTCGGTAACATCCGGCCGGTCGGTCACGATGGGCCCGAACCGTTTGAGGGAATCGGCTGATTCATTGCCTGGAGGCGGAAAATCCGACTGTGCCGAGAGGTATGACGTGACGAGCAGCAGCAGCAAAGCGAGCAGATGGTCCTTCATGAGGGTCGGTTAGATGAATAGCAGCAAACTTATGGCCATGACCACCATGCCGGCGATCAGTCCGTAGATGGAGAGGTGGTGCTCCCCGTATTCCCGGGCAGAGGGCAGCAGCTCATCGAGCGAAATGAACACCATGATCCCGGCCACACCGGCGAACAGCACGCCGAAGACCAGCGGGCTCATAAAGGGGAGAAGGATCAGGTACCCCACCAGGGCCCCGATAGGTTCGGCCAGGCCCGAGAGGAACGATAGCCTGAATGCCTTTTTCTTGTTGTTGGTGGCATAGAACACAGGGACCGATACGGCAATTCCCTCCGGAATGTTATGGATGGCGATGGCCACGGCAATGGCGATCCCAAGGCTGGGGTCGTTCAGAGCGGCGGTGAAAGTGGCCAATCCTTCCGGGAAATTGTGGATCGCGATCGCAAGTGCGGTGAAGGTCCCCATGCGCATCAACTTTTTGTTCCTTTGGCTGGAGGCTTTGCCCATATCCTCCACCATCCTGATCTCGTGCGGATTCTCGATGGTGGGAACAAGCTTGTCGATGATGCCGATAAAGAGCACGCCCGCGAAGAAGGAGAGGACCGTGATCCAGCTCCCTTCCCGCATGCCCATCTCTGCCACCAGGGTGTCGCGCGCTTTTACGATGATCTCCATGAATGATACGTAGATCATCACGCCTGCCGAAAAGCCCAGGGACATCGACAGGAACCGGGTGTTGGTCTGTTTGGCGAAAAAAGCGATGGCACTGCCGATGCCGGTGGAGAGTCCGGCAAAAAGTGTCAGGCCGAAGGCAAGAATAATGCTGCTCAGGTCATATTGCATCCATCCTCCTTTCCGATGACGGCCACCGTGGGCCCGGTGGGGGCAAATCCGGTGAGATACTGATCATACATAATAGTCGTAGTCGTTCTTTCCGGGTTTCGGCGTTTGTTTTCTCTGTTGCGCATTTTCCAGCACTTTCAATTTCGCGCCTCTGTCCATGAAGATCCAGCCGGTTATCTCGTCCATGCTCCGGTGGCATCCGATACAGATGCTGTCCTCGTCGTATTTACACACCTTGATGCACGGGCTTTTTACATCATTACTCATGATAGGTTCGGAAAAAGTGACTGATTCAACGAAAATGCAAAAGTAGAAAAAATCTTCCTCCTTCCAACCGCCACCCTTCGACAGGCTCCCTTCGACAGGCTCCCTTCGACAGGCTCCCTTCGACAGGCTCAGGGTTATGCCGCCACCTGCCCCCTGCCAACCGCCTACTGCCACTGCCACTGCCACTGCTACTGCTACTGCCAACTGCCCCCTACTTCGCCATCTTCGCCATCTGCAGCAGGAAAAGGTCACGCTTGCCGCGTGAAATGGGTACCTGGGAACCGTCGACCAGTTCCACGGCGCCTCCTTCATGCCGGATGTACTTCTTGACGTGCTCCAGGTTGATGAGGTGTGAATTGTGGGTGCGGAAGAAGTTTCGGTCGGCGAGAAGTTCCTGGTATTCCTTGAGGTTGCGGGAGACCAGTATCTTTCTCCTGTCTGTAAGGAAGAACCAGGAATAGCTTCGGTCAGCCTCCACACGGAGGATCTCGCGCGTGTTGAGGTATTCCATGCCCTCCGAGGTGGGGATGGCCAGTTTGGAGGGGAGGCTCGACCTCACATTCTCCAGCAGCGCGTTGTAGCTCCCGCCCCGGTGGTCGTGGTCGGAACGCTTGTCAATGACCTTGTCCACCGCACTGATGAACTCGTTGATGTTGATGGGTTTCAGGATGTAGTCCACCGCGCTGAACTTGATCGCCTTGATGGCGTAATGGTTGAAGGCGGTGATGAAGATCACTTCGAAAGACTTCTCCGGAAAGTTGGCCAGCAGGTCGAAGCCGCTTCCCTGCGGCATCTCCACATCCAGGAAAACGATGTCGGGAGTTTTCTCGATGATGAGTTTGGAACCCTCTTTGGCGGAGTGGGCCTTGCCGACCACTTCAAGTTTCGGGCAGTATTCGCGGATGATGGAATCGATGAAGTTGACGGCATCGGTTTCGTCGTCCACAATGATGGTTTTCAGTTTCATACCTGGTTGTGCTATGTGCTGCTGGCCGCTCGCCGGCCTGTTCCTGCAGGGGCCGGACGAAAGCCCTCGATCATTCAAAGATAATCAATAATTTGTCCTCCGAGCCGTGACTTGTGCCATTCAGGTCATGATCGGGATAAAGATCTTCACGCGGGTGCCGGTCCCCTTCCCCTCATTGTCCGTCAGGTCGGTATAATCCACTTTCATGCTTTTGCCATACAGGGAATTGACCAGGCTGAGCCTTGATTCGGTGATCTTGGTGCCCAGGGAATTGTGTTGTCCGTTCTTCTGGTTCTTGATCTCCATGGCGGCCTTTCGGCCGATCCCGTTGTCCTCGATGGTGCATACCAGGTTGTCGCCGGCCAGGTCCAGGCGGATGTTCACGAAGCCTGTCCCTTCCTTGTTCACGAGCCCGTGGCAGATGGAGTTTTCCACGTACGGCTGGATCAGCATCGTGGGGATCTTCATGATCACCGTGTCGATTTCATCATCCACATCGATGGAATACTGGAATTTCTCCTTGAACCGCAGGGACTCAAGTTCCAGGTACAGGTTCAGGGCATCCAGTTCATCCTTGACGGGAATGGAAGTGTGCTGCGAGTTTTCCAGTGTCTTGCGCATCAGCAGCGAGAATTTCGTAAGGTAGTTGTTTGTGGCGATCTTGTCGTGCTGGTACATGTAGTACTGTATGGAATTCAAAGTGTTGAAGATGAAATGGGGGTTCATCTGCTGGCGGAGGTTCTTCTGGGTGATCTCCGAGATCTTGTGGTTCATCTCGCTGATCCTGCGCTTCGCACTGGTGCGTGTCTGACGGAACACCAGGAACCCGATGACCAGCACCAGGAAGGCCAGACCCCCGAAGCCGTAGGTGATGTATTTATGCTGGTCGAGCTTCAGGGTCACCAGCTCGAGTTCCTTTTTCGCCTGTTCGGCCTCATACCGGGTGCGGGCATCGGCCAGCCGTTCGCTGTACATCTTCATTTCCAGGCTGTCGCTGAATTTCTTGTGGAGCACATGATTCTCATAGGCGAGCTGGTAGTCGCCGCGGTCCCTGTTCATCTGGCTCATGTCGAGGTAGAGCCAGCTCAGGTTGTACCAGTCTTTGGCAAGGTGCGAATATTCGATGCTCTTCTTGTAGAATTTGATGGCCTTTTCATAGTCCTTCTTGTCGCGGTAGATGGTGCCGATGTTGCCATAAGCGTTGGTGATGTTCCTCAGCCTGTTGATGGGGATGCTGTATTCCAGCGAATAGAAGAAGTAGTCCAGGGCGGTGTCGAGTTCCTTGTTCAGGTAGTGGTTCCAGCCGACACGCAACAGCATGAAGGAGATCATGGCGCTGTCCTGCAACTCTTTGTAGTAGTCGAGGGACCGCTTGTATTGTTCGATGGCATAGGTGAAGTTGCTGTCGACCTCCATGCCGATATCCCCAAGAAACCAGTAGGCCTGGGCTGCTGCGACCCGGTCGTTATTCTTCAAGGCCGCGTCGGCCATGAGGAATAGGTGTCTCCGTTGCTCCTCGTAGTCGCCCGTGGTCCGGTATACCTGGCTGATCCCCAGGTGGGTCTCGGCCAGCAGGTCATTGAGCTTGTTCTTCCTGATGAAATCGATGTTGGCCAGGTAGGTGTCGATGCTTTTGGAGAATTGCCCGTCGTAGTGGTAAATGAGGGCGGTGAAGTTGTTGGCCCTTGCCAGTGAGGGGCCGTCATCCGGGCCGATCATCAGTTCCCTGGCGATTTCCATATCCTGGAGGGCGGCCTGGAACTCCCGCCGGTGGAAAAGCACCTCGGCCCGGATCCAGAGCTGTCCGGAGGTGGGCTCCAACCCCAGGTCCTTTGCCATTTCAAAAGACTCTGTGACAAGTTTTTCCGCCCGGGAGACATCTTTGCTCTTGATGTATGCCCTGGCCAGGTCCACCGTGGCCCGGATCTTCTCCACGCCCGGCGCATCGCCGGCCCGGACGGCCTCCAGGCTGTCGATCCTGTGTCCCGGCTGCGTGAAAGCAGGAAGGACTGCCAGGACCAGGAGGGCGGTCAGGATAATAAGCTTTCGAAATGCCATACACTACGCTCTTTTCACTTTCAATGCAAATATACGATCCCCGGCGGCATATATGAACATATACCTTTCGGATTGCCGTTTTCGATTTGTACGGTGAGGGTTTGGGTTAATCGGACCTGTGCCCCGTCCTCCAACCGATCCTGACATCGAAAAATTCGGCGTAGTGACGGTGAGCCCGGAGGTTTATCCCTGTGAAGAACCCCTTGTAAAAATAGAATTTGGCGCCGTAACGCTGGAACAGGAGGTCCTTGAAGCGGTCGGGGTTCCACAGGTAGATCCCCAGGTCGAAACTGAGGCTGAACATACCCAGGCTGTGTTCATACCCGCTGGTCAGCGAGAAAATGTACCGGTCGTTCTTGCTGACGCTCTCAAACTCCTCGGCCAGCTTCACCTTGGTCTGGTCGATATCGAACTCCATCCCGGCGGCAATGTAGGAGTTGCGCTGCACGTGGAACAGGTACTTGGATATAAGTCCGTATACCATGTAGGTCCGGTCATCAACGAGCAATCCCTTGAACCCTGCAAAGGTGCCGATCAGGATCCTGTTGTGCGGCACGAACCTGCCGTCGCCGTCGGGCCTGTACCTCCTGAACCGGATGGGGGAGGTGCTGTAATCAAGTCCGATGCTGAGGGTCGGGTAGTTGAGCCCTTTGTTGGGATGCTTCACACCGCCGTTGGAGATGTGGTTATAGTTGAAGGATGTGTTCAGGATGAACCTGTCGGAAAGGCGGAAATAGACCGTGGTGTTCAGCAGGAGGGAGTACCCGACACGCGTGCTGTAAGCCTGGTTGAGGGGGTTGCTGACAGAGTCGTACGGATCGGAGAGGTAGGCCAGCCCAAATCCGGCCCGCAGGGAGAAGTTGACCCGGTGATGGAGGTTGAAGAACGGCTCTGCGAAGAACATGGTTGAATAGGCCCTGCCCAGGATGTCCCTGCTCTGAAAGTCCCAGTAATTGGCCGACAGCCCCAGCCGCGGGAGACAATTGCAGAAGTCGTAGGCCTTCTGCGTGTTGAAATGCCAGCTGAGGTCGACCTGCAGGCCATAGGGATTGGTCCGGGCCGCATCCTCGATCTCGCTCGTATGGGCGATGATGAACCCGTAATGAGCCCTCAGTCCCGGGATGAAATACGCGGATCGGAAGAGGGTGCTGTCCTGCCCGCAAACCGGTAGGGTCAGCAGGATCCCCAGGGCATATAAGGCGCCTGTCGCCAGGCGGCGGGGCAGAAGGCAAACAAGAGTTTTCAACAACAGGATCATCCTTTTAAAAATAGATAACTTTATTCAAATTATTGACCATGACCGAGGATTTCCTTCATTATTTATGGAAGTACCGGCTCATCGGCCACTCCCATGTGCTCACTTCCGGCGAGGTGCTTACGGTGCTCGATCCAGGTCAGCATAACACCGATTCGGGCCCTGACTTTTTCTATGCGCGGCTGAGGATCGGGCAGACCACCTGGGCGGGCAACGTGGAAATACACCTTCGCTCTTCCGACTGGCAGCGGCACGGGCACGGCACCGATGCGGCCTACGACAGCGTGATCCTCCATGTGGTCTACCAGGCCGATTCGATCATCACCAGGAGGGATGGCCATCCCCTTGCGATGCTTGAACTGTCGGGAAAGATCGACCCGGGCCTCTTCGATACCTTCCATCAGCTCATGCTGAACAAGAACTGGGTGCCATGTGCCCACCTCATCCATGAGGTCGACCGGCTGACCCTTCACAACTGGCTCGACCGCATGGTGGCAGAGCGCTATGAGCGCCGATCGGAGGAGATCACCCGCAGCCTGACCGTCAACAATCACGACTGGAACGAGACCTTTTACCAGTTCCTGGCCCGCAGTTTCGGGTTCAACACCAACGCGCTGCCGTTCCAGGTGCTGGCGAGGATCACCCCGCTGGCGGTCCTGCGCAGGCACCGGGGGAACCTGTTCCAGGTGGAGGCACTGCTGTTCGGCCAGTCGGGCCTGCTGACCTTGCCCTTCCGGACGACTTACTTCAGGGCGCTAAAGAATGAATACGCCTTCCTGAACGTGAAATACAACCTGGTTCCCATGGACCCCCATCTGTGGAAATTCCTGCGCATGCGGCCACTCAATTTCCCCACCGTGCGCATCGCGCAGTTCGCCGGCCTGATGAACTCGTCCTCCGCCCTGTTCACCACACTTGTAGAGACTGACAGCCTGGAAGCCCTGAAGGGGATCCTTGCGGCCAGGGCATCGGAATTCTGGGACGGGCACTATTCCTTCAATTCCCGTTCGCCACGACGGGCGAAGGCATTGGGCAGCCACGCGGTCCAGCTGGTCATCATCAACACCCTCGTCCCCTTCCTGTACCTCTACGGCAAGATGAAAGACCGCCGGGATTTTCTGGTGCGTGCGCTGAATTTCCTCGACCAGTTGCCCGCGGAGCGGAATGCCATCCTGAAAGGCTGGCAGTCGCTCGGCATCGGGGTGAGGTCGGCGTATGCCTCCCAGGCGCTGATCGAGCTGAAGAACAGGTACTGCCGCCGGAAGCGATGCCTGGAGTGTGCCATCGGCAACGCGATCCTGCGCGGCAGCGTGGCAGTCCCGCCTAGAAAAATCATGACGGAATAAGGCGAAATTAATATCTTTGCTCATCATTGGCAGGAAATGGACAGATTAAGCAGCCGTACCAGGATCCTCATCGGGATGGCCATGTTGTCGGGCATCATGATCCTCGGTGTTTCCGGATACATGCTGATCGAGGGGGATACCTTCCTGAACGCCCTGTATATGACCGTGATCACCATTTCCACGGTCGGTTTCGGTGAGATCCACAAGCTTTCAGATGCAGGAAAGATCTTTACGATGGTCCTCATCATTTCAAGCTTTACCACCTATGCCTATGCCCTCACAACCATCTCGACCCATTTCTTCGAAGGGCAGTTGAGCTTTTTCCTGAAGGGTTACGGAACAAAAACGATCAAGAAGATGCAGAACCATGTTGTTATATGCGGATACGGCCGGAACGGCCAACAGGTGGCCAAGGAGCTGAGGGTCTATGGCCATCCTTTCGTGATCATCGACCAGAAAAAGGAACTGTTACCCGACCAGGTCGACACCAACGCGTTCATCGAGGGTGATGCCACGCGCGACGATGTCCTGCTCCGTGCCAACATCCGAACGGCCAAGGCTTTGATCACCACCCTGCCCATCGATGCCGACAATCTGTATGTGGTGCTGACGGCCAGGGCCCTCAATCCGAACCTTGAGATCATCAGCCGCGCCACCGATGAGAGCACCGAGACCAAGCTGCGGATGGCCGGCGTCGACAGCGTGGTCATGCCGGAGCGGGTGGGAGGTGCCCACATGGCAAACCTGGTCACCCGGCCCGACGTCATCGAATTTCTTGAGCACGTTTCGGTGCATGGCAAAGACCCCACGACCCTTGAAGAGATCACCTGCGAGGACCTGCCCGAAAGTGCCATGTCGAAAACCATTCACGAGATCGGGATCCGGCGCATCACGGGCGCCAACATCATCGGTTACAAGGCCCCGGATGGGCACTATATCCTCAATCCCTCCCCCGATACGCGGGTGATCCCCGGTGCCAAGCTGTTTGTGCTGGGCACGCCGGAGCAGATCCGGAAAATGAAGGAAATCCTGCATCAGGCAAGATAATGTCGGTTCGGGAATACCTGAACTGAATCCGGGCGGTCACCCTAGGATGCAGCTGGAGTATCCTGTTTCCCGGGTGCCTCCGGCGCCTCCCCTTCAGCCCCATCCCCGCGGCCACTGCCACTGCCACTGCCACTGTCACTGCCCATAGCCTCCTCCATCTTCTTCTTGAACCCGAGCGGATCGCCCCTGTCAATGTCGAGGTTTATGTCCTTCTTGGTCTTGTTGATCTCCCTGTTGATCTCGTCCCGGATGTCGTTCGTCGCCCGGCGCATCTCATTGATCCCCTTGCCCAGCATGCGGGCCAGCTCCGGGATCTTCTTCGGACCGAAGACAAGGTATATGACCACCAGGATCACAAGGATCTCCCCGCCGCTGATATTCAGGAATAATAGCATATGCAATAATGTATAGCAAAGATAAAAAAAAGTCCCTCGCTGGAGGGACTTCATTATCTTGTGTATGGAATATTCTTTATTTCTTCTTCTCCTTTACCGGTGGAGCAGCTGCTGCAGGTCCTTTTTTGCTGATGAGGTCAAAAACCACCGGGCTCGCAGTGAAGAGCGACGAGTATGTACCCACCGCGATGCCGAGCAGCAGCGCAAAGGTGAACCCGCGGATGATCTCGCCTCCGAAGATGAAGATGGTGAGCAGCACGGCCAGTGTGGTCCCGGTCGTATTGATGGTCCTTGCCAGGGTGCTGTTCAGGGCCGCGTTTATGTTGGTCTTCAGGTCACGTTTCTTGTGCAGGAAGTTGTATTCCCTGATCCGGTCGAAGATGATCACCGTATCGTTGATGGAGTAACCGATGATGGTGAGGATGGCAGCGATGAAAGCCTGGTCGATCTCCATGTTGAATGGCAATACGTTGTATAGCAGTGAGAATAGTCCGATCGTGATGATGGTGTCATGGAAGAGGGCGACGACACCGCCAAGTCCGAACTGCCATTTACGGAAGCGGATGGCGATATAGAGGAAGATGACGATCAGGGCGAAAACGATCGCCATGACGGCCCTGTTCCGGATGTCATCCGCAATGGTGGGCCCCACCTTCTGGGAGCTGAGGATCCCGAGCAGTTTGTCCTCGGTCTCGGTGTCGGTGCTGAATTGCCTGTATTGGATGGACTGATCCCCATAGAAGGGGAGCACACCCTGGTAGATCTTGGTCTGGATGAGGGAGTCGACGTTGGTCTCTGTGTTGTCGATCATGTAGCTGGTGGTGATCTTCACCTGCTTGTTGGGCCCGAAGGTCTTGACCTCGGGTGCCACAGGCTGGCCGTTCTCATCGATGAACACATTGGCCAGCGCATTCCTGATCTCGACCGTGTTCACGTCCTTGTCGAACCTGACGACATAGGTGCGTCCTCCTGAAAAGTCGACGCCGTAGTTGAGCCCGCGGAAAACCAGCGAGCCAATGCCCAACAGGATGATGGTGGCGGATATGATGTAGCCGATCTTTCTGACCTTAACAAAATCGAAATTGGCATTGGCCAGCACGTTGAGGGTGTACTTGTTGGCGAAGTTGACCTCCAGGTTCTTGTTGAGCGCCCAGGTGAAGATCAGCCTCGAGATGAAGATGGCCGAGAACAGGGACGACAGGATACCGATGATGAGGGTGGTGGCAAAGCCCTGCACCGGACCCGATCCGAATACGTAGAGGACGATACCGGTGAGCAGTGTGGTCACGTTGCCGTCGATGATGGCGGAATAGGCATTCTTGTAACCGTCGTCGATGGCCAGGCGGATCCCCTTGCCGGCACGCACCTCCTCCTTGATACGCTCGTAGATGATCACGTTGGCATCCACGGCCATACCGAGGGTAAGCACGATACCCGCGATGCCCGGCAGCGTGAGCACGGCCCCGAAGGAGGCGAGCACGCCGAAAAGGAAGAAGATGTTGGTCATCAGGGCGAGGTCGGCGATCAGGCCGGCCCTGTTGTAGTAGAATACCATGTAGACCAGCACCAGGATGAAGGCGATTACGAACGACCAGAGTCCTGAACTGACGGCTTCCCTTCCGAGCGAAGGACCTACGACAGCTTCTTCCACGATCCTGGCAGGTGCCGGCAGTTTACCGGCCTTGAGGATATTGGCGAGGTCCTGTGCCTCATCCACGGTGAAATCGCCCGAAATGGACGACTGTCCGTTGGGGATCTCGCTGTTCACGTTGGGGAAGGAGTAAACATATCCGTCGAGGACGATGGCGATCTGCTTTCCGATGTTGTCGCCGGTAAGCCGTTTCCAGATCTTGGCACCTTCGGCGTTCATCGACATGGAGACTTCCACCCTTCCGTTCTGGTCATAATCCTGCCTGGCGTTGGTGATGACCTCACCGCCCAGGGCGGGTTTCATCTCACGGGGGTTGGATATCTTCAGTCCGATGAGCTCGAGGAAATTGGTCCCCTCCCTCGGCTCGTTGACCCAAGCCAGTTTCAGGTCGCGGGGGAACAGGTTCCTGGTCTGACGCAGGTAACGGTTCACCTTGGCCGTGTCCTTGATGGCGGCAAAGCCCATGATGGCATTCTGGGCGGGGAAATACTGGCCCTGCCGCTGCTCGTAGTTGGGGTTCAGGATGGCGTACAGGGGGTTTGACTTGGCATACTGGGCGAACTGCTGATCCTCCGGTCCGGGGGCCAGCGTGTCCGATTCAAGCTGGTCGAGGAGCGAGACCTCCGTGCTGTCCTGTGCGCCGGTCATTTCTCCTGCCATGGCAGGTTCCTGCTCCGGTTGGCCTGGTTCGCCGGCGAGGCTTGTTGTATCAGCGCCGGCAGGCTTTACCTCTTCTCCGTAGATCTCGGCAAGCCGTGTGTTGGCATCGGCGAAATATTGGTACATGTCGCTGAACTGGTATGTTTCCCAGAACTCGAGCTGGGCAGTACCCTGCAGGAGCTTCCGCACCCGCTCCGGATCCTTGACGCCGGGCAGTTCCACCAGCACCCGGTTGGAGGAAGCGATCTTCTGGACATTGGGCTGGGTGACGCCAAATTTGTCGATCCTGGTCCGCAGGATGTTGAAGGTCCTGTCGAAGGCGCCGTCGGTCTCTTCCTTGATCACACGGATCACCTCGCTGTTGGTTGACGTGGCGGTGATGCCCTTGTCGCGGAATTCATAGAGGAAGATGGAGGCGAGGCTGAAATTCGGGTCGATCTCCTCGATGGACTCGCCAAAGAGGGTCACGAAATCCGACTGGCTGTCCTTCTGCTTTTCATAGGCCATTTCCATTGCCTGCAGGAATACCGGGTTCTGGCTGTTGCCCGAGAGGCCCCGTACAATGCTCCCGATGGAGACTTCCAGGGTGACGTTCATACCCCCTTTCAGGTCGAGGCCAAGGTTGATCTCACGCTCTTTGCACTCCATGTAGGTGTACTTCCTGATCAGGATGTTATACACCTGCACATTGGCCATGGAGTCCAGGTAGTAATTCTGCCGTGCCCTGGCGATGGAATCGGCATAGTATCCCTGCAGCAACTCATCCCCCTTCGCAAGTTCTTTTGCTTGCCTGGTTGTGACTTCGCTGTGCGCATATGCTTTTGCTTTCGATTCGACCCTCGCGGTGACAAATGTAAACGAAAGCTGGAACAAGCAGACTAAAGCGAAAAGAATCGCGAAAAATTTTATAGCTCCTCTACTTTGCATTTCTTACTGATTTTGAAATTTTTCTACCTAATTTTTTTGAGGGTGCAAATATAGAACAACATATTTAAATTACCAATTATCTGTAATTTATTATTTAGGTCATGGCGAGGGCGGGCAGGGAAGGCGCTTGTTTTTGTTTTAGTGTTTGTATCTCAGCCACTTCCAAAGCTCCCGGTAATTGATCTTCTTCCCGTACATCAGGATCCCCGTGCGGTAGATCCTGGCGGCGAGCCACGTGGTGAACAGAAACCCTCCGACCAGGAGCGCGACCGACAACAGCAGTTCGGTCACCGGCACGCCGAAGGGGAGGCGGATCATCATCACCACGGGGGAGGTGAGGGGGAAGATCGACATCCAGAAAGCCGCGGGTCCCTCGGGGTTCATCATGATGAACTGCCCGACGGCGATGGAAAGGATCAGCGGTACCGTGATGGGCAGCATGAACTGCTGGGTGTCGGTTTCGCTGTCGGCCGCCGAACCGATGGCTGCGAAAAGGGCTCCGTAAAGCAGGTACCCGCCGATGAAGTAGAAGAGGAACATGCCTATGATCAGGACGAAATTGATGGAGTTCAGCATGTCGAACACCGCGTATACCGATTCGTTCAGTCCGGCAGCGTCCCCGCTGCCCATCCCGATGGTCTCTTCCTGGGGGGCGAGCCCGGAGGTGGCCACCTGTTCCTGGATGTTCATGCGCGCCTGCTGGTAGTCCGCGACCTCTTCCGAGTAGAACGACAGGAAGGTCAGGACGATGGCGAGGGTGAGCAGCACCCACAGGATGAACTGGGTGAGCCCCACCAGGGCCACGCCGATGATCTTGCCCATCATCAGCTGGAACGGCCTCACCGAGGATACGATCACTTCCACGATCCGGTTGGTCTTTTCCTCGATCACCCCGCGCATCACCTGGGTGCCGTACATGAAGATGAAGATATAGATCACAAGCCCCGTCACGAATCCGACGCCCATGCCCAGCTCGGTATAACTCGATTGCTCGGTGCCCGATTCATTCACCTTGATGGTGAGCAGGTTGATGCTTGTCTTGATGGAGTTCAGCACGAGCGGATCGATTCCCGAGGCCCTGAGTTTGAGCTCTTCCACATGCTTTCGCATGCTCTCCCGGATATAGCTCTTGACAAGGATGTTGGGCTGGCCGGTGGAATAGAGCCTGGCCGTTTCGGGCACGCTCAGCGAGGTGGGCGGGATATGGACCAGCGCATACAGTCCGCGGGCCAGCATGGCCTCTTTGGCCTGCTCGACGCTGCCGGTCAGCTCGATGAAGTGGATGTTGTCTGAGTCCCTGAATTGCCCGCTGAACAGGCCGGTCTCGTCCAAAACCCCGACGTCCTTCACATCCCCTTCCATGCTGGCGAAATAGACCGGCACGATCACCAGTGCCGCCAGCAGCAGCGGGCCCAGGAGGGTCATGATAATGAAGGAAGGCTTCCTGACCCGGGTGAGGTATTCGCGCCGTATGATGAGAGCCACCTTATTCATCGGCTGTGTTTTTGGTGTATTTGTTATCACCGACCCTGGCGATGAAAATGTCGTTGATGGAGGGCAGGACCTCCCGGAAGCCGGTGAGGTCGGTCTCCTTCAGCATTTTTCGCAGCAGTTCGTCCTTTTCTTCGGCGTCCTTCAACCTGATGAGGGCGGTGACATCATGGTCGCCGGCCGTTTCGGAGAGGACCCGGAATTGATGACCGGCGATCTCACGGATGTTCTTTTCGCGGGGCACGTAGGTGACCTCGAAGGTATTGGTCCTGTTGGCAGCCTTGATCTGCGACACCTCGCCCTCCAGGATCTTTTTGGAACGGTCGATGAGGCCGATGTGGTCGCACAGCTCTTCCACCGAAGCCATGTTGTGGGTCGAGAAAATGATGGTGGCGCCCGCCTCCTTCAGCGCAAGGATCTCGTCCTTGATGAGGTTCACGTTGATGGGGTCGAATCCGCTGAAAGGTTCGTCGAAGATCAGGAGGTCGGGTTTGTGCACCACGGTGACGATAAACTGAACCTTTTGCTGCATCCCTTTTGAAAGCTCTTCCACCTTTTTGTCCCACCAACCGCCGATCTCGAACTTGTCGAACCACATCCTGAGCCTGCTGCCGGCCTCGGCTCTTGACAGGCCCTTCAACTGGGCCAGGTAGAGGGATTGTTCGCCAACCTTCATTTTCTTGTAGAGCCCCCTTTCTTCGGGAAGGTATCCCAGCTTGTGGACCTGGTCCGGCCCCATCTCCCGTCCGTCCAGAAGGATGCTGCCACTGTCGGGCCCCGTGATCTGGTTGATGATCCGGATGAGGGTGGTCTTGCCGGCCCCGTTCGGACCCAGCAATCCGTAGATGCTGCCTTTCGGCACCGACAGGCTCACCCCGTCGAGGGCCAGGTGGGTGGCGAATTTCTTGGTTACGTTGCGGACCGTCAGGAGTGCTGTCATATCGCGGCCTGAAGGTTCTTAGTGAGAGAAGTATTCCTGCATCCTGGAGAAGAAGCTTTTTTCACGCGCTCCCGGTTTGGGGATGAAATTCTCCGATTTGCCGAGTTTCTCCAGCATCTCCCTTTCCTCCTTTGTGAGGTTCTTCGGGGTCCACACATTGATGTTGATGAGCAGGTCGCCGGTGCCGTAGGAATTGACCGACGGCAGGCCTTTCCCTTTCAGGCGCAGCACTTTGCCGCCCTGGGTGCCGGGGGTGATCTTGATCCTTGCCTTGCCGTCGATGGTGGGCACCTCGATGCTCGCACCGAGGGTGGCATCGATGAAGCTGATGTAGGCGTCGTGCAGGAGGTTCACGCCGTCCCGCTCGAAATGCTCGTGCTCCGTCTCCTCCACCAGGATGATCAGGTCGCCGGGAACCCCGTTGCGGGCGCCCGCGTTGCCCTTGCCGCTCATGGAGAGCTGCATCCCTTCCTCCACACCGGCGGGGATGTTGATGCTGATGATCTCTTCACCCCTGACGATGCCGTCGCCGGCACATGCCGTACATTTGTTGACGATCACCTGTCCCTCGCCGCCGCAGGTGGGACAGGTTGACGAGGTCTGCATCTGCCCCAGGAATGTGTTGGTAACGCGTGTCACCTGCCCCGTGCCATGACACGTGGAACAGGAACTGTAGGACGACCCTTCCTTGGAGCCGCTGCCCTGGCACGACTGGCAGGGAACATATTTGCTGACCTTGATCTTTTTCTCGACTCCCTTGGCGATCTCCTCGAGGGTGAGCTTCACCTTGACGCGAAGGTTGGAGCCACGGTTCACGCGCCTGCGGCGCTGCCGCGTCCCGCCAAACCCACTGAAACCCCCGAAGGCGCCTCCGAAAGCATCCCCGAAAATGTCGCCGAACTGGCTGAAGATGTCATCCATCGACATGCTGAACCCGTTCGTGCCTGCCGCACCGCCGATCCCGGCATGGCCGAACTGGTCGTACCGTCTGCGCTTTTCGGTGTCGCGAAGCACTTCATAGGCCTCGGCCGCCTCCTTGAACTTGTTCTCAGCCTCCTTGTCATCCGGGTTCTTGTCTGGGTGATATTTCAGCGCAAGCTTCCGGTAGGCCTTCTTGATCTCTGTTTCAGAGGCATTTCTTTGAACACCAAGTACTTCGTAATAATCTCTTTTGGACATGTAACGTGTTATCGTGGGTTATATGAGTTATTGGCCTAGGACCACTTTCGAGTAGCGGATCACCTTATCGTTGAGCTTGTATCCCTTTTCGATCTCGTCCACCACTTTTCCTTTGAGGCCGTCGGAGGAAGCCGGGATGTAGGTGATGGCCTCATGGAAGTCGGTGTCGAACTCGGCCCCTTTAGCCTCGATGGGGGCCAGGCCCTTCCTGGTGAGGATATTTCTGAGCTTGCTGTGTATGAGGCTCATGCCCTCTTTGACTGCGTCGCAATCTTGCGTTTCTTCCGCCGACCTGACAGCGCGCTCGAAATCGTCCAGCACGGGGAGCAGCTCGATGATCAGCTCTTCGGAAGCGGTCTTGGCAAGCTCCAGCTTCTCCCGGCTGGTCCTTCTCCTGAAGTTGTCAAATTCGGAATACAACCTCAGGTACTTGTCGTTCAGCTCATCCACCTGCTGCTTGTATTCGGCCTCCATGGCATCCGCCGGTCCTTTTTTGCCCTTGGCCTTCTTTCCTTTGGAGTGCTCCTTCTTCTTGTCGTGGTCTGCAGCCTTTCCGGCTTGTTCCTCACCATTTTTCATCTCCATTTCCTGCTCAGTATTGATTTTTTCGTTTGATGTCATATCTGTCGATCCGATTTAGTATTCCGGCTAACGCAAATTATTTGCCAATTGAACGATTGAGACAATGTGTCAGTATTTGAAGCCCGTGGGCCCGCGATCTTCCTGGATTACTGAATTATTGACGCAAAAAACCCTGAAGCTGTATGTGCTTCAGGGTTTTTTTCCATTGTAATTCCATTTCTACATATTGATCCTCATCTTGTAGAATGAGCGCCATACGAAATAGAGGGCGGCAAAGAGGAAGATCACGCCCACGTAATGGGCTACCGACCTGAACTCGGGTGCGATGGCGATCTCCATGGCGAGCAGCCCGAACAGCGTGGTGAACTTGATCACGGGGTTCAGGGCCACCGAGGAGGTATCCTTGAACGGATCGCCTACGGTGTCGCCTACGACTGCTGCGGCATGCAGCTCGGTTCCCTTTTCCTGCATATCCACTTCAACCACCTTCTTGGCGTTGTCCCACGCCCCTCCGCCATTGGCCATGAAGACGGCCTGGAACAAGCCGAAGAAGGCAATGGAGAGAAGGTAGCTGACAAAGAGCGCCACGGGGGCGTTCGACGACACCGGTGATGCCAGGAAGGCAAAGGCGAGGGCGAACGAGAAGATGGCGATGAAGATGTTCCACATCCCCTTCTGGGCGTAAACGGTACAGATCTTCACCACGGCCTTGGATTTCTCCACGTCGGCTTTCTTGGGTGCGTTGGGGTCGAGGTTGATGTTCTTCTTGATGAACTCCACGGCCCTTCCGGCACCGGTAGTAACCGCCTGGGTCGATGCACCGGTGAACCAGTAGATGACCGCGCCGCCAAGCAGGAATCCCATGATGGAGTACGGGTTCAGAAGGTTGAGGATCTGCTCGGGTTCAACGCCAAGGGTGTGCTTGATCACCAGGATCAGGGAGAAGATCATGGTGGTGGCCCCCACGACCGCGGTGCCGATGAGCACGGGCTTGGCCGTGGCCTTGAAGGTGTTCCCGGCACCGTCGTTGGCTTCCAGGTAATACTTGGCCTTCTCGAAATCGGGGGTGAAACCGAATTCCTTTTCGATCTCCGGGGTGATCTTCTCCTTGTTCTCCTCGATGAGCGAAAGCTCATAGATTGACTGCGCATTGTCGGTCACAGGACCGTAGCTGTCGACGGCGATGGTCACGGGGCCCATCCCCAGCATGCCGAAGGCCACCAGGCCGAAGGCAAAGATCGAAGGATAGATCATGTATTCATTCAGCCCGAAGGTACTGGCGAAATAAGCGATCAGCATCAGCAGGAAGAAGACCATGCCTTTCCAGAAGGCGCTGAAGTTACCGGCAACCAGCCCGGAAAGGATGTTGAGCGAGGGCCCTCCTTTTTTCGAGGCCTCGACCACCTCGTTCACATGGATGGATTTGGGGCTGGTGAATATCTTGGTGAATTCGGGGATGAGCGCCGCACCGAGCGTGCCCGCACTGATGATCACCGAAAGGGTGATCCACATGTTGTGGGGAAGGTCTCCCACAGTGAGATAGCTGATGCCGAAGGTCACGATGATGGAAAGGATGGAGGTGATCCAGACCAGCGAGGTCAGGGGCTTCTCAAAGTCCAGTTCATCGGCATTGGCATAGCGTGTCTGGGCGATTGCTCCATTGATCCAGTAGCTGAGCACCGAGGTGACGATCATCAGGATCCGCATCAGGAAGATCCAGGTGAGGAGTTGTACCTGGTAGTGGGTATCCGGCACCGCGAGCAGGATGAAGGAGATCAGTGCCACACCGGTCACGCCGTAGGTCTCGAACCCGTCGGCGGTGGGGCCCACGCTGTCGCCCGCATTGTCACCGACACAGTCGGCGATGGTTCCCGGGTTCCGGGGATCGTCCTCGCCAATCTTGAAGATCACTTTCATGAGGTCGGACCCGATGTCGGCGATCTTGGTGAAGATGCCGCCCGCGATCCTCAGGGCACTGGCACCCAGCGATTCGCCGATGGCGAAGCCGATGAAACTGGCACCGGCGTATTCCCCGGGGACGAACAGCAGGATCACCAGCATCATGATCAGCTCGAGGGAGATCAGCACCACGCCGATGCTCATCCCGGCGGTGAGCGGAATGTTCAGGAGCTTGATGGGCTTGCGCTCCAGGGAGGCGAAGGCCATCCGGGAGTTGGCAAGGGTGTTCATCCTGATCCCGAACCAGGCCACGCTGTAGGAGCCCAGGATACCCACGACGGTCCATCCGAGGATCATGAGCACGCCTCCGAAACCGAAATGGACGTCGGAGAGGTACCCGAAATAAAAGGCGACCGCAGCTCCGATGAAAAGGAACAGGATGGCCAGGAACCGGCCCTGCT
Source organism: uncultured Bacteroidales bacterium (assembly GCA_964386225.1). GTDB lineage: Bacteria > Bacteroidota > Bacteroidia > Bacteroidales > JAADJA01 > JAADJA01. The sequence goes on along the minus strand of CAYLTG010000011.1, from coordinate 17,093 downwards.
GGACGAGGTAGGTCTTCCCGGTTTCATAGATCACGTTCGCCACATCCAGCATGGATTGATGGGCACGGATCTTCTTTACCTTGGTGAACTGGTACAGCCCGAACAGAAAGCCCGCAAAGGTGATGAGGAAGCCCCAGTAAAGAAGGCTCTCCGCCTTGACGCCATCGGGGATGACCAGGTCCGCCTCGCTCGCAAAGCTCAGGACAGGCATTGAAAGAATAGCGATAAACGATAATAACTTTTTCATATCGAAATGTTTAATTTTTTTAAATCGATGGCTAAAATAAAAAGTATTTTCAAAAATCCATACACTATTTTATGAAATGGATGTTCGCCGGCCGGGGCATCCCACTTTTCAGGCTCACAGCACCGGCGCATGAATTGAAACCGGGTGCTTTGTTGATAATTTAAAAAATTCCTGTTTATTCCAGTCGCCTTCAAAATAATTAATACTTTTATCTTCGCTAAAATTCAGAAAAGGCAGGCAGAGCATGGATAAAATACAGTTGGAAATTATCGGTATGTCTTACAGTCAATCTCAAAGCGGGGCCTATGCCCTCATCCTCGGAGAAATGGAAGGACAAAGACGGTTGCCGATAATCATCGGTGGATTTGAGGCACAGGCGATCGCCATTGAACTGGAGAAGATGAAGCCCAGCAGGCCTCTGACCCACGACCTTTTCAAGCGCTTTGCCGATACCTTCGGAATCACCCTGCAGGAGGTGGTGATCAACAAATTCATCGAGGGTGTGTTCCATGCGGAACTGGTGTGCCTCGATGGCAAAGAAGAGTACAGGATCGATGCGCGGACATCGGACGCGGTGGCACTGGCCCTGCGTTTCCAGTGCCCCATATATACGAACGAAAAGATCATGTCGGCGGCCGGGATCATCGTGGACGAGAAGAAGGAAGACAAACCGGTGGAGGAAAAGAAGCCGGAAAAGGAGAAAAAGAGTGCCCTGGAGCATTTTAGCTCCTCCGAACTGAAGGAGATGCTCCAGAAAGCGATCGAGAACGAAGAATACGAGGAAGCTTCGCGGATCCGAGATGAAATGAACCGGCGAAAGAAAAAATGACGCAAGGACATCAATGGTTTGGGAAATGCAGCGGGGCTGGATTTCCCATACGTTTTTTCAAAAGATCATGAAAGCCCGTTGGATCACCATTTCCATTGTAATATTCCTTCTTGCATCCGCATTATTGTGGGCGTCGGACGGGGGCACGGAGCTGCTTTCGGACGCAGGATCGGCTGCTGAACTATCAGCCCGGCAAACGGATGGTCCGGCCGGCATAGCACCGGCTGAGCCCCTGTCGGGTGGGGCCGATGCCGGCAAGTCCAACCTGCTGCTCGAATCCGGTGAAGGGGGGGGCTTTTCGGTAACGACGCTTTTAAGGGGACTCCTGGGGATGCTGGTGCTCATCGGCATTGCATGGGTGTTCAGCGCAAACCGGCGTGCCATCTCCTGGAGGGTGGTGCTGAAAGGGCTCCTGGTGCAGGTGCTCCTGGCCCTGGGCGTGCTCTATGTCCCGTTCATACAGACTTTCTTTGAATATGCGGGCAAGCTTTTTGTCCTGGTGCTAGATTTTACGCAGGCGGGGGTCGATTTCCTGTTTTCCTCCATGGTGACAGGGCGCATCGAGGACAGCATGATCACCTTTGCGGTGAAGATATTGCCCACCATTATCTTCTTCAGCGCCCTGACCAGCCTTCTCTTCTACCTGGGGGTCATCCAGAAGATCGTGTATGCCCTGGCCTGGCTGATGTCGCGGTTCCTCAAGCTTTCCGGCGCCGAAAGCCTGTCGGTGGCCGGCAATATTTTTCTCGGCCAAACCGAATCGCCCCTGATGATCAAGGAATACCTGCCCAGGATGAACAGGTCGGAGGTGCTGCTCGTCATGATGGGCGGGATGGCCACCCTTGCGGGGGGTGTCCTCGCCGTGTACATCGATTTCCTGGGGGGGGACGACCCTGTCCAGAAACTGCTTTTCGCCAAGCACCTGCTCACGGCTTCCGTGATGGCGGCGCCCGGTGCGATCGTCATTTCCAAGATACTGGTCCCGCAAACGGATGATATCAACAAAACGATCCAGGTGTCGAAGGAGAATGTGGGCAGCAATGTCCTGGATGCCATTTCCAACGGCACGGGCCAGGGCATCCGGCTGGCCGTGAACGTGGGGGGGATGCTGCTTGTGTTCATCGCGTTCATTGCCATGTTCAACTACATCACCCTGAAGGTGGGGGCATGGACGAACCTCAACGGGTTGATCGAAGAGGCGACGGAGGGCAGGTATACCGAGTTGTCCCTTCAGTTTATCCTGGGCTACATCTTTTCGCCGGTCATGTGGCTGATCGGGATCCCGGCCCAGGACATCACCCTTGTGGGCCGTCTCCTGGGGGAGAAGATCATCATGACCGAATTCATCGGGTATGTAAGTCTTTCGGAGCTCAAGGCGGCAGACCTCCTGCACCCCAAATCCATCATCATGGCGACATACATGCTGTGCGGGTTTGCCAATTTTGCATCCATCGGGATACAGATCGGCGGCATCGGTTCCATCGCCCCGAACCAGCGGGTGCTCCTCAGCCAGTTCGGACTTCGTGCATTGCTGGGCGGAACCCTCGCTTCGCTCATGTCGGCCACCATCCTTGGGATGATCCTGGGCGGATGAAAATCACCGGTGTCGGGCAGGAACGGAAGAACGCTTGAAACAGATCACCATGAAAAAATATGCAGCTGCGGTAAATTGCATCGATGGCCGGGTCCAGGAGCCGGTGATACGATACCTGAAGAAGAATTTCGGGGTCGATTATGTCGATATGATCACGGAGTCGGGCCCCGACAAGGTCATTGCCGAAAATGCAGAAAAATTCAGGGTCAACTCCATCAAACAGCGGCTGGAGGTGTCGGTCAGGCAACGCGGTGTAAAAGTGATCCTGGTCGCCGGCCATGAACATTGCTCGGGAAACCCGGTAAGCAAGGACAAGCACATCGCCCATATCCTGAATGCGGCAGCCACGGTGAGGAACTGGTTCCCAGGGGTCGAGATAATCCCTGCCTGGATCGACGGGCAATGGAAGGTCGAGCCCCTGTGAGCCCCCGTATGATTCACCCCTTTTGGGAGGCTGCATCCCTGCCCTGTTGAAAACATTTCATACTTCCTGGCCCTGTTTGTTCGGAGAACGGCCCGATTCTTCTAATTTTGCACCCGTCTTTTTTTGAATCATACCACTATGCGACAATACCTCGATCTGCTCCAGCACGTACTTGACAACGGGGTCAGGAAATCAGACCGGACAGGGACTGGCACGTACAGTGTTTTCGGATACCAGATGCGGTTCGACCTCGAACAGGGATTCCCGATCCTCACCACCAAGAAACTTCACCTCCGCTCCATCATTTATGAGTTGTTATGGTTCCTCAACGGCGAAACCAACATCCGTTTCCTGAATGAAAATGGGGTCTCCATCTGGGATGAATGGGCCGACGAGAAGGGAGACCTTGGCCCCATTTACGGCTCCCAGTGGAGAAATTGGAACAATGAGGGGATCGATCAGATCGGGGAGGTGATCAGGCTCATCCGAAACAACCCCAACAGCAGGCGCATGATCGTCACTGCCTGGAACCCGGGCGTGCTGCCCAGGGAGGGACTGACGTTCGCCGAGAATGTGGCCGCCGGGAATGCCGCCCTGCCGCCCTGCCATGCCTTTTTCCAGTTCTATGTGGCCGATGGCAGACTGTCGTGCCAGATGTACCAGCGCAGCTGCGACATTTTCCTCGGCGTCCCCTTCAACATCGCCTCCTATGCGCTGCTGACCATGATGATGGCGCAGGTGACGGACCTGAGGCCGGGCGAATTCATCCATACCCTGGGCGATGCCCACATTTATCTGAACCACGTCGACCAGTGCAGGCTGCAGCTGACGCGTGAACCCTATCCGCTGCCCCGGATGAGGATCAATCCGGAGGTGAAGGATATCCTCGGGTTCCGGTATGAGGACTTTGAACTGGTGGATTATCAGTCGCACCCACATATCAAAGGGGCGATCTCTGTATAGATCGGCCCCGATGATCTCAGGAATTGATGGTTCCCGAACGCAGCATGTCTTAACCCCCTCTTCCCGCCGCGAGCTGCCCGCATGCCCCGCCTTCAGAATTGCTTGATCTGCACTTCCAGGTAGCGGATATATGCGTTGAGTTTCGCGATCAACTGCTCGATGTCTCCCTGTATGGAAGTATAATCCTGCAACGTCAGCAACTTCCTGTTCTTGGCTTTGATTAGAAATGTCCTCGTTTCATAGAGCGACCCCCTGGCCACGTAGCAATACATCCTGTTCTCCTTGAAGAAATAGCGGCCGTGGCCGGTGGAGATGTTGGAAGCGATCCCGTCGCTTGCACGAACGATCTGGTAGCCGAGGGTCTCCCTCCCGAACTTGGTCCACTCCACCACCAGGTGCCAGATCCTGTCAGCAAGGTCGAGGCTTTTGTGGTAGATCTCCAGTTCATCGATATTTTGCTTGGTCATGTGCAGGTCGTTTATCCTTAATCATTTTTCAGGGCCAAAGGTTACCTGTCCAGTGTGGGCCCTGTGTGGGAAATATGTGGTAAGATATTGATAATAAACCAGATATATTGTGAATAATTCATGAGATATGGGGCGCGGCAGGAGGGTCCGGGCAAGGCGCTTTTGTTTATTTTTATCCGCCTGACCAAATTGAATTGCTGGATATGAGTATCTCGATCATCGTGGCGGTGGCGAAGAACAATGCCATCGGGAAGGACAACAAACTGCTCTGGCACCTGTCGGAGGACCTCAGACGTTTCAAGCGGCTGACGACCGGTCACACCATTGTCATGGGCAAAAACACCTACTATTCACTGCCCCGAAGGCCGCTTCCCAACCGGAGGCATATCGTGATCACCGATGTCGCCGGCGAACAGATCGACGATTGCGTCATGGCCTATTCCATCGGGGAGGCGATCTCCAAAATGGAGCCGGGGGAGGAGAGCTTCATCATCGGCGGGGCTTCGATCTACAGGCAATTCCTGCCCCATGCCGACCGACTTTACATCACCTGGGTGCATGAGGAGTTCGAAGGGGATACTTTTTTCCCCGGGCTCGACGAGAAGGAATGGGACGTGGTTTCAAGAGAAGATTTTTTGGAGCCGGACCCTGACAATCCCTACCCGTATTCCTACGTGATCTACGACCGGAAATAAGTTTCCGGAGCAAAAAAAAAGGTGTCCGCTGAAGTGCGACACCCTTTTCTTTAAAGCACCGGTCGAAAGAACCTAATCCGGACACTGAATTCCTGGGTCCGACCTTCCTGGGTCCGGAACTCGTTAAAGTTGGAGCTGCCGGGCCCCGTGGCCATTACGGACAGGGCAGTAAAGTCATGGGCCGGCACGCTGGCCTGGTTCACGGTCTCCTGGGAAATAACCGGTGCACTGCGCTACTTGTCTTTTGAACGGGAATTGAATGCAAGAAACAGCGACGGCAGGATCGCCATTGCTGCGAAGGCGGATAAGTCTTTTTTTATGGCATAGAAGGTTGGTCGGTGAACGAGGTTCGCAGAGTACCATGAAGATTCGGAAATCCATTCTGAGATCGCGAGCAGTTAAAAAAAGACAGGGGATCGATGCGGTTCGAGCCCATGCAGGACCGCCGGAACTAATGGTTGTCGCCCTGCTGGGCCTGGATGGCGGTGATCAGTACCGTGTTGACGATGTCCTTCACCAGGCAGCCCCGGCTCAGGTCGTTCACCGGCTTGTTGAGCCCCTGGGATACCGGGCCGACGGCCACGGCCCCTGCAGCCCGCTGCACGGCCTTGTATGTGTTGTTTCCTGTGTTCAGGTCGGGGAAGATGAAGACGGTGGCCTTACCGGCTACCTCGGAGCCCGGCATCTTCTGGCGCGCCACGGTGGGTTCGATGGCGGCATCGTACTGGATGGGGCCTTCCACCTTGAGGTCGGGCCTCCGTTCCCTGACGATCTCGGTCGCCTTCCTCACCTTTTCAACATCGGCACCTTTGCCCGAGCTCCCGGTGGAGTAGGAGAGCATGGCGATCCGGGGCTCGATGCCGAACATTTTGGCCGTGTCGGCCGAACTGATGGCGATGTCGGCAAGCTGTTCCGAATTGGGGTTGGGGTTGAAGGCGCAGTCGGCGTATACCAGCACCCGGTCCTCGAAACACATGAAAAACGAACTGGAAACGATGGAGAAGCCGGGTTTGGTCTTGATGAACTCGAACGCGGGACGTATGGTATGCTGCGTGGTATGGGCGGCACCCGACACCATTCCGTCGGCGTGGCCCTTGTGTACCATCATGGTGCCGAGGTAGCTCACGTCGTACATCAGGTCGGTGGCCTCCTCCCGGGTCACGCCCTTGTCCTTGCGGAGCCGGTAATAGGTGGCGGCGTAATCTTTCACCAGGTCGTTGTCGAAAGGATCGATGATGTTGGCTCCCGCGATGTTGATGTGCAGGGCCGTAGCCTTTTTCCGGATGTCGTCCTCGTTGCCGAGCAGGGTGATCTCCACCACGTTCCTGCTCAGGAGTATCTCGGCCGCCCGCAATATCCTTTCATCCATCCCTTCGGGCAGCACGATGTGTTTCCTGTGGCGCCTGGCACGTTCGAAAAGCTCGTATTCGAACATCAGCGGGGTGATGACCCCGGCGCTGGTGATGTCGATGGACTGCCTGATCTTGTTCTCGTCGGTATGCTTCTCGAAGTGCCCAAGGGCAATGGAGATCCGGCGCGCGTTGTCGGGCGACAGCAGGGGCTTCACATTCTGGATGTCCATGGCCGTGGTGTAGGTGTCGCTGTCGACCCTGCAAATGGCCACCGGGATCTTGTTCACGCCGTTGAGCAACTTCATGACGCCGATGTCGGGCGACGTACCCCCGGTGAGGATGATGCCGGCCACCTTCGGATAATTGTCCGAAAGCAGTGTCATGAACAGCGTCACCAGTACGTCGGTGCGGTCGCCGGGAGTGATCACCACCGTGCCGTCCTCGGTGTACCGGAGGATGTTCTCCAGGCTCATGGCGCCGATCTTGAATCCCATGACATCGTAGTCGAGCACGGCCTGGTCGCCGTAAATGAGCTTGGCCCCCAGGGACTTGATGACCTGCCGGATGGTGAGCTTCTGGAGCAGGTCGATCTCCGGGATCACGAAGTCGATCTCGTTGTCGGTCTTGAACTTGTCGAGGAACTGGGCGATGGCCTGCTGGTCCTCCCGGCGCACGCGGTTGACGAATACGCCGATGTGCTGGCATTTCTCCCGTTTGAGCACACTCTTGATGAACTGGACCGTATCGGCCACATCCACCACGGTTTTCCCGCTGCCGTTGATCACTGCGATGACCGGTGCTCCCAGGTTATTGGCCATTTGGGCGTTGAAGTCAAACTCGAACGGCTGCAGCGACCCCGTGAAATCAGTCCCTTCGCAGAGGATGAAATCGCACTGCGACTCCAGGCTCTTGTATTTCTTCATGATGGCCGTATACATCTCATCCATGTTCCCCTCCTGGATGAGGTCGTGGGCCTCATGGTTGGTGATGCCGTACATGTCCTCGTAGGCGAGCGGCAGGTTGAATTTGCGGCTCACCAGGTCGATGTCCTTGTCCTTGCCCCGCTCGGGCGATTTCACGATGGGCCTGAAAAAGCCAACCTTCTTCACATGACGCGTGAGGATGTTCATCAATCCCAGGATCACCAGGGATTTTCCTGATTCCGCCTCGGTGGCCGCTATGTATAGATTCTTCGACATCGTATCCGCGTAGTGGTGTTCAACCCGTTTTTCACCCGGGCTGCAAAGATATAAATCCATCCATTAGAAACAATCATCCCATGTGAATATTCTGTGAATTTTTTAACAATGGTGGGCGCGCCGGTCCGGCTTCCCCGGACGGGGAGTGGTGCGTGTTGGCTGGAAGGGCGTCAACTGAATGCAGGTCAGTGTGTTGTGAGCCGTGGAGCCGGCCGCTATTCCCGGATCCTGTAGATGTCGTTGGCCGGGTTGTTGTCCATGGGCAGTTCCTGGACGAGTTCCAGCTGTTTGAGGCCGCCCGGTGCGGCAATCTCGATGTCGACCGATGTGCAGCCCTCTTTCCAGGTGCCCGGAGGCCGGGTGAAAAGGGTTGTGGTCCCGTCGGGGAAAGTGGCAAGCAGGCGCACCGGTGCCGGCAAGGAGCCGGCATTCGACACCGTGACCGAATACCCGTCCTCCGTTCTTTCCACCTTCCCGATCCCCAGGTCCGGCATGCCGAATTCATTGAACCAGGGGCGGAACAGCCAGGTGAGGTCCTCACCGTATGAATCGGAGAAGGTGCGGATCAGGTCATACCCGGTGGGGTGCCTTCCCGACCATCGGCTGGTGAATTCCCCGATGATCTCGCGGAAAGCTTCCTTCCCGACCTCGTCCCGGAGCACCGCATAGAAAAAGGCGGCCTTCGCATACGAGAGGGCATAGTAATCAGGAGCCCTGATGATGTCGGAAGAGGTGATCAGGGGGAGGTCGGCCTCCGATCCCCGGATCGCCAGGTAAAGGTCGGTGAAATAGACATAGGCCCCGCCATCCCCAAGGTCCCTGGTCAGGAGGTAGTCGAAATAACTGGTGAGCCCCTCGTCCATCCAGGCATATTTCCTTTCGTTGCATCCGGTCAGGAAGGGGAAATAGGAATGGCACACCTCGTGGGCCGTGAGCTTGAATGTTTCGGCCAGGTCCCGGTTCGAGATGTTGTTCACCATCATGGGGTATTCCATTTCGTCGAGGCCGTTGAAAACGGTGATGGCGGGGTATGGAAAGGGAAGTCCGGGAAGCCGGGTCGTCATGTACCCGATGGCCTGGCCGGCCAGGTAGGCCACCTGGTGGAAATCGTCGGAGGCGGGGTCATAGGCCGCGCTGATGAAGACGGGTGCCCCGTCAGGGCCGGCCGGCATGGTGAGTCCGTCCCAGCGGTAACGGTCGGAGAGGGCGAAGGCAAAGTCGGTGACATTCGCGGCGCTGTAGCTCCAGGCAATGAACGGGTCGTCCTGTGTGAGGGGTCCATCCAGGTCTTCCTCACCGATGATCGGGATCACTTCGCGGCTTTGCCTGGCCGCCCGGTATCGTTCCAGGATGGGGCCTGCGAGCACGGCTTCCGGGTTTTGAAGTTCGCCTGTGGCCCAGACCACGAAATTTGCCGGGACCGTGATCTCCACGTCGAAATCGCCGAAATCATTGTAAAACTCCCCGACCCCGGAGTAGAGGTAGTCGTTCCAGCCGGAAACATCGTCATAGACACCGATCCTGGGAAACCAATAGGCCACGAAGAAACTTCCGTTGCCGACCTGCCCGGTCCGCATGTGCGAGCCCTTGTTGAGCGTGTATTCCCAGGTGATGTCCATCGACAGGGATGAGCGGGCAGGCATTGCCTCGGGGAGCCGCAGCCAGGCGGAGGTAGCACCGTACAGCATCTCCCGGCCGCCTCTTTCCGCATGGATGGGCCGGCCATTGATGCGAAGCTCGCGGATCAGGGTCCCGGGATGCTCATCATTGCGGGCGACGCGGAAATCGCGGGGATTTCCCTCCCTGTAAAGGTCGGGGAGGAGCATGAGCAGCAGGTAGTCCAGTGTGTCGGGGCTGTTGTTGAAGTAGGTGACGGTGCCGGTGCCCGCTATTTTCCGGCTGACGGGGTCAAATTGTACCCGGAGGTCATAATCGGCCCTGTTCTGCCAGTAATTCTCCCCGGGCCTTCCGTCGGGCGAGCGGGTTCCAAGTTCATACGCCTGTTGCAGCCCCGGCGGTATGGGCAGGCCGCCTTCCTGGCCGCTTGCGGCTTGCAGGGCGGAGAGGAGCATGAGGAGCCAGATGAATGGCTGCCTCGCCGAAATGGTTCGCATGATGTCAAGAGTTTTGTTAAAGATACACATTCCGGCGGATCATCGGGCGGTGCGGGCAGGTCATACATGAAAGAACGCGACGGGACCCCGGTCCCGTCGCGTTCTCATCTGAATTGCAGGCAGGCAGATGGTGATGGCCGTTACTTCTTCAGGATGGCCGATTCCACTTTCTCCCTGGGGAGCTTTTTGGTGCAGAAGAACCAGTCGTAGCACTTCATTTCCTCCGCTTTCCCGTCCATCCGGTCCTTGGCTGTTCCGCAGGAGCCCGCCGGGGGGACGATGACATCGTCGCCGGGCCTCCAGTCGGCAGGGGTGGCAATGGAGAACTCGTCGGCGGTCTGCAGGGCGATCAGCACGCGGTAGATCTCGTCGAAGTTCCTGCCAAGGCTGAGCGGGTAATAGATGATGGTGCGGATGGTCCCCTTCGGGTCGACGAAGAACACCGCCCTCACGGCCTTGGTGTTGTCCTCGCCGGGCTGGATCATGCCGTACTTGTTGGCCACCGACATGGTGATGTCCTCGATGAGCGGGAACTTGACCTCGATGTCCTTCATCCCCTTGTACTCGATCTTCTCCTTGATGGTCCGCAGCCAGGCGATGTGGCTGTAAAGGCCATCCACCGAAAGGCCGACCAGCTTGCAGTTGGCCTGTTCGAACTGATCCTCCATGTGGGCGAAGGTCATGAATTCGGAGGTGCACACCGGGGTGAAATCGGCCGGATGGCTGAATAGGATCACCCAGCTGCCGGAATAGTCGTCAGGGAAATTGATGGTCCCCTGGGTGGTCACGGCTGTGAATTTTGGCGCAGGATCACCGATCCTGGGCATCGATACCAATTGTTCTTGTTTTTCTTCCATAGTGATTAAGATTTAAAGTTATTGTTGATTTGTTCTGTTTGAAATGCTTTTTGAACGCTCGATGGATTGCAGCGCAAGGTACTGGTCGCCGAACTTCTCCATGTTCCTGAGCTCCTGGTCGTAATTGTCGAAATGCCGCTCTTCGTCCGCCACCAGGCCCTCGAAAAGCTGCTTGGAAATGGCATCGGCATTCTGTGCACACTCGTTGGCCCACAGGTTGTAATCCTGGGCACTCCCTTCCTCCATGGCCCGGGCCTTGAACAGCATTTCCTTCACGCTCTGGATGGGCTCAACGGCATGAGCCGTCTCCATTTTCACATCGCCGCCGAGGAAGAGGATCCGTTCGGCAAGGGTTTCCACATGCATCATCTCATCGATGGCCGTTTTCTTGAAAAGCCCTGCCAGCAGGTCATAACCCTGGTCGTCGCAATGGAAATGGAAATACATGTACTGGTGCACGGCGGCCAGCTCGTCGGCCACGGCCTGGTTTAATAGTTTAATGCTTTTTTCTTTCATGATGGTTGATTTTATTTATTCGTCCTTAAAATTCCCTTTGATCTGCAGGATGAATTCCCTGACCTGGAAACCAGGCAGTTCCTTGCGGTTGAAGTAGTCGCTGATCAGTTCGTTCAGCTCGTCGTCGAAATAGTCCTCGATCCTGCCAGTCTGCTCGCAATACATGTGATGGTGCGGTTCCAGGATAGGATCGTAGCGCATCACGTCGCGGTCGGTCTTGACCCTCTTCAGGATACCCTTCTCCACAAAGGTTTCAAGGGTCTTGTAGATGGTGCCGGTGGAGATGTTGGGGTGGTTGCCCCGGATAAACCCGATGATCTTCTCAGTCGTGGGATGTTGTTCCAGTTCGTGGAAGGACTCCAGCACCGCCACACGCTGCGGGGTGACCTTCAGGCCGTTGTCCGACAACAATTTCCGGGTTTGGAGTGAATTCATTAGTTGTTTGCTCTAGTTAATAATGATTCCTACTAAAGAATTGACAAAATTAGATAACCTTACGGCCAATGTCAAGTTTTGGGCGGGAAATAGTTATCAACCCCTGCAATGACAGGCCGTCCCTGACATCAAGGGGGGGGCGCTGTGGCTTTGATTGTCATAATAACAATAGCCATGCTGCCGGTTTCTCGAATCTTTGGATTACTTTTGCACCCATTTTTAACAGTACTCATGAGCGAAATAAGAAATATAGCCATCATAGCCCATGTGGACCATGGGAAAACGACTCTGGTCGACCGCATCCTACACCAGGTACGGTTGTTCCGGGATAACCAGGACATGGGGGACCTCATCCTCGACAGCAATGACCTGGAGCGGGAGCGGGGCATTACCATCCTTTCCAAGAACGTATCGGTGCGCTACCACGACACCAAGATCAACATCATCGACACCCCGGGCCATGCCGACTTCGGGGGCGAGGTGGAACGGGTCTTGAACATGGCCGACGGCGTGCTGCTGGTCGTGGATGCCTTCGAAGGCCCGATGCCCCAGACCCGGTTTGTCCTGCAAAAAGCCATCGAGCTGAACCTGAAGCCCATCGTGGTGATCAACAAGGTGGACAAGCCCAACTGCGATCCGGATTGGGCCCAGGAGCAGGTGATGGAGCTGATGTTCAACCTGGATGCCACGGAGGACCAGCTCGATTTTCCCACCGTATTCGGTTCGGCCAAGGCAGGATGGATGGGGCCGGAATGGGACCGGCCGACCCATGACGTGAGCCACCTCCTGGATGTCATCCTCGCGCACATACCCCCGGCGGAGCACCGGGAAGGGACTGTTCAGCTCCAGATCTCATCCATCGACTACTCCTCCTATGTGGGCCGCATCGCCGTCGGGAGGATAACCCGGGGGAACCTCACCTGGGGACAGCCGGTGTCGCTGGTAAAGAAGGACGGAAGCATCATCCGTTCGAAGGTCAGGGAGCTCTACGTGTTCGAAGGGCTGGGCAAGGAAAAGATCAAGACGCCGGTGCAGTCGGGCGAGATCGTGGCCGTGCTGGGCATCGAAGGGTTCGACATCGGCGACACCATCGCCGATCACGAGAACCCGGAAGGGCTCCGGAACATCGCCATCGATGAGCCGACCATGAGCATGCTCTTCACCATCAACAATTCACCCTTGTTCGGCAAGGATGGCCAGTTTGTCACCTCCCGCCACCTCAAGGACCGGCTGATGAAAGAAACGGAGAAGAACCTGGCGCTGCGGGTCGAGGAGACCGGCTCGGCCGATGCCTTTACGGTCTACGGCCGTGGCATCCTGCACCTTTCCATCCTCATCGAGACCATGCGGCGCGAAGGGTATGAACTCCAGCTCGGTCAACCTCAAGTAATAGTTAAGGAGATCGATGGTAAAAAGCATGAGCCCATTGAGTTGCTAACAGTAAACGTGCCCGAACCTTTCTCGGGAAAGGTGATCGAGCTGGTGACACAGCGCAAGGGCGACCTGCTCCATATAGAGACCAAATCGGACCGGGTGAACCTGGAGTTCCACATCCCTGCCAGGGGTATCATCGGCCTGCGCAACAAGGTCCTGACTGCCACCGAGGGGGAGGCGATCATGGCGCACCGGTTCAAGGCCTACATGCCCTGGAAAGGGGAACTGCCCACCCGGAGGAACGGCTCCCTCATCGCCATGGAACCGGGCACCGCCATCGCCTATGCGCTGGACAAACTCCAGGACCGCGGACGGTTCTTCGTGGCCCCCGGGGAGGACGTCTATGCCGGGATGGTGGTCGGGGAGAACAACAAGGAGGACGACCTGGGCGTAAAGGTGACGAAGACCAAGAAACTCACCAACATGCGCGCTTCGGGTGCCGATGACAAGGTGAAGCTGGCCCCGCCGGTCCGTTTCTCCCTCGAAGAGGCCCTGGAATACATCAAGGAGGATGAATACCTGGAGGTAACACCGAAGATCTACCGCATGCGTAAGATCCTGCTGGATGAGAACGACCGGAAAAGGGCTTCCAAATCGGTGGGATAAGGGTCACCGATCTCGCGCACCGGATCACAAATCACACGAAACAGGTCCAGGTAAATTCTAAAATACAAACTCCGGCCTACCGGGCATTCCCTGATCGATCCTGCTGAGGTTCAGGTTTTTTGTGCGTATTGGCGCAGCCATTATCTGGGATAGCTGCACCGACAGGGAAGTCAGGATCCCTATCCAACCCGATTTCCCTCGGAATTTGAAGCTCTTGGCCTGGATTTCAATTGGGATAACTTTCTTGTGATTTGTCATCTGACAACCATCACCATTTCGTCTTCTTTTTTTTCTGCTTTCCCGGAAAGTCTTCCCGGACGCCCTTTTTGCCCTTCCTGGGATCGGGCCTGGAAATGTCCACCGAAATGCGGATCCCGCGGTACGTCGCATTGCGGAACCCCCGGGTGACGTCCTGTTCGAAGCGCGAATCCACCTCGAAGAAGGTGAAGTTCTTCAGGATGTCGATCTTGCCGATGCCGATGTTCCTTTTGTTGGTGTGATCGTTGATGAGCCCGATCATCTGGGGCGGAGTGAGCTTGTTTCTCGACCCGATGTTTATGAAGAACCGGGTGTATGAGGCCGCCCGTTCGATTGAGCCCTTGTCCCGCCGGTGTGCGGGCTCTTCCACGTTCAGGTCGCGGCTGTCCTTGTAATAGTCGAGGAAACGGTTGAACTCCACGGATACGAAGCGCTTAATGAGGTCCTCCCGGCTCAGCCATTCAAGTTTCCTGTATATGACGCCCATGTATTCCTCGATCTGCGAATCATCCACTTCTATGTTCTCCATGCGGTCGATGAGGTTGAACAGCTGCTTCTCACAGATCTCCCTGCCCGTGGGGATGGGGGCCCTGGTGAACTTCTTTCCGGTGAGCCGCTCGAGGCTCTTGATCTTATTGAGCTCCCGGGTGTGAATGATGGAGATGGAGGTGCCGGTCTTGCCGGCCCTTCCTGTCCTGCCGCTCCGGTGCACATAAACCTCCAGTTCGTCGGGAAGCTTGAAATTGATCACATGGGTGAGGTCGGTGACATCCAGCCCCCGTGCGGCCACGTCGGTCGCCACCAGCATCTGGATGTGCCGCTTCCTGAATCCGTTCATGACATGGTCGCGCTGGGCCTGCGACAGGTCGCCATGGAGCGCGTCAGCACTGTACCCGTCGGTTTTGAGCTTTTCTGCCACTTCCTTGGTCTCCTCCCGGGTCCTGCAGAACACGATCCCGTAAATGGCCGGGTTGATGTCGGCGATCCGCTTGAGGGCCAGGTACCTGTCCTTCGCATGTACCATGTAGAAGCGGTGCCGTACCGTATCGGCGCCGGCATTCCGCTCCCCGACGGTGATCTCCTCGTAGGTCCGCATGTAGGTCTGGGCGATGCGCTGCACTTCGCGCGGCATGGTCGCCGAGAAAAGAAAGGTGCGTTTTCCGGCCGGCGTCGTCTCCAGGATCTTGTCCAGTTCCTCCTTGAATCCCATGTTGAGCATTTCGTCGGCCTCGTCCAGCACCAGCCACCGGATGTTGTTTACTTTGAGGGCTTTGCGGCCTATCAGGTCGAGGATCCTCCCGGGTGTTCCCACCACGACCTGCGCTCCGGCCTTGAGGGCCTTGAGCTGTTTCTGGATATCGGCACCCCCGTAAACGGCGACATGCCTGAGGTGGGGAAGGTGCGTGGAAAACGAATCCAGGTCCCTGGTGATCTGGATGGCCAGCTCACGGGTCGGGCTGAGTATCAATGCCTGTACATCCCTGGCTTCCGGATCGATCAGTTGCTGGATGGGCAGGCCGAACCCGGCCGTCTTGCCCGTTCCCGTCTGGGCCAGGGCAACCAGGTCGTTTTCCTGGTTGAGGATGGCCGGGATGGTCTTTTCCTGGATGGGGGTCGGGTTGATGAAACCCAGCTTGCTGACTGCCTGCAGCAATTCCGGCACGAGGCCAAGGTCTTCGAATGAATGCATGGTTGAGTTTTTAATCCCCTTCTGAAGAGATGTGACTGCCCGGAAGGAATGATGGCCGCAAAAGTACGATTTATTTCGTTGGTAGCCGGTGCCCATCGAATTGTATGCGCTGCGGATTTGACATCTCCATCCAAAACCCTTACATTTGCAGTTGTTTTGGATGCAAACCATAATTCAGCCTCTGATCTGAGCAATATCCTTTTCAGTTCTTGTGATTTGGTCCCCCAAAGCAGTGTCAATATATTCCATCATTTTAAATTCATTGTTATGACAAAGATTAAGAATGGCGACAACGTTAAGGTGCACTATACCGGCAAGCTGAACGACGGAACGGTATTCGATTCCTCTGAAGGCCGCGATCCCCTGGCGTTCACCATGGGCAAGGGAATGATGATCCCCGGTTTTGAGAAGGGTGTCATGGGGATGGCCCTCCATGAAGAGAAGACCATTACCATCCCGCCGGCCGAGGCGTATGGCGATGTGCGCGAGGAGATGATCGCCGAGGTGCCCAACAGCCAGTTGCCCGACGGCCTCAAGCCTGAGCCCGGCATGGAGCTCATGTCGCAGACCCCTGACGGTCACCAGCTGGTGGTGCGGGTGAAAGAGGTGAAGGATGATTCCATTGTCATCGATGCCAATCATCAACTGGCAGGCAAGGAACTGACCTTCGACATCAAAGTGGTTGAGATAAGCTGAGCCTGACGAATATCGATCTCACATAATTTGAAGGTGTCATGAACACAGATACCAGCGGACTGCACCTTTACGAAGAGGTGCTGCTCCTTTCCCTTCGCGACAAGGAGGGGACAGTGCATTTCGGGACCCACTACCCGTTTGCCCTCGCAGGGGCCATCGTGGCCGAGCTTTTCCTGGCCGGCAGGGTGGCCGTGGAGGAGGTCCGGAAGCGGAAATTCATCGTCGTGGTGGACAACCGTTCCCTGGGTGACGAACTCCTGGATGAGACCCTGGAGAAGATCATGGCCGGCAAGCGCCGGCAGCAGGTGCAGGCCTGGGTCCGACGCATTGCCAACATCCCCCGGCTGCGGCATCGCGCGGCAGAAGGCCTCATCCGGAAACGGGTCCTGAAGCTCGAAGAGGACAAGGTGCTGTGGCTCTTCAGGCGCAAGATCTATCCCGAACTGGACCCGAAACCGGAGAAAAGGATCCTCGACAGGATGTACAGGGCCCTTTTTTCGGATTCGCGTGCGGTGGATCCCCGCACCCTGGTCCTCATCGCCATTTGCGACAGCACAGGCCTGCTGAAGCCCAATTTCGACCGGAAGAAGCTCCGGGAAAAAAAGGCGCGGATCAAGGACATCGTCCAGGGCAACCTGGTGGGAAAAGCGACCCGCGAAGCCGTGGAGGCCATGCAGGCCGCCGTCATGGTGGCGGCGATCATCCCGGCCGTGACCG
>CAYLTG010000010.1:0-47216 GCA_964386225.1 uncultured Bacteroidales bacterium | reverse complement strand
ACCCAGATGTCGCTCCACGTGGCACAGGTCACGTTGTCGCCGAACCACATGTGGGCCAGCTCGTGCGCGACAAGGCCAAATCCGAAATTCCCGATGGTGGTCATGGTCTGGTGCTCCATGCCCCCGGAAAGCTCGGTCAGGCAATGCCCGTACTTCTCCTCGTGGAAAGGGTAAAGGGCATATAGGTCGGAGAAGAGCTCCAGCATGGGTGCGGTCCTGTCGATGCCCTGCTTGTACTGCTCCAGGCAGCCCGGCGAATCATAAATGTAGTTCTGGATAAGGATGGAATCGCCTCCCAGGGCTCCGGGCTTGCTGTAAATGTTGTATTCCTGGTAGTCGGCCACGGCATAGGAAATGAGGTAATAGGCGATGGGATAGCGCGACCTCCACTCATAGCGGAGCCTGTTGCCGGGCAGGGGCACCACATCCGCGAGAAGCCCGATGGAACCGGCTTTGGAGCCGGCGTCGGTGGTCAGGTACACCCACACGGAATCGGCCTTGTCATCCAGCACCTGCTTTGCCGGCCACCACTGCCGGGCATTGAAGGGCTCGGCGAGGGTCCAGACCACCGTCTGGTCCCAGGTTTCGTTGTACCCCTTGCTCACCCCGATGAAAAAATTACCCTCGGGCGGCGTTCCCCTGTAAAAGAAGCGGCACGTGAACATGGCGCCCTGCGGCAGCGGGGACTCCAGGGGGATGAACACCTCGTCGCCGGTCCGGGAAAAAGAAAGATTCCCGCCATTGAACCACACCGAGTCCAGGATCATCTCATCGATGAACTCCACCGCAAAGGTGTCCAGCTGCACCGCGACCACCTCCGCCAGGTAGGAAACACTGCCCTCCAGGTACGTGGTATCCTTGCTGATGGTCAGGTCGAAATGATAGAACTTTACATCGTAATCGTAGAGCAACGGGGTTTGCTCGATCGTCAGTCCGCTGGCCAGGGAGGCCCTGTAGGCCTTGACCGAGGAACAGCATGCATGGCTGGCTGGAAAAGCATCCT
Organism: uncultured Bacteroidales bacterium; assembly: GCA_964386225.1. GTDB lineage: Bacteria > Bacteroidota > Bacteroidia > Bacteroidales > JAADJA01 > JAADJA01. The sequence continues at coordinate 46,213 of CAYLTG010000010.1, read as the reverse complement.
GCTGGGCCTGCGCTGCGAAACCTGCCAGGAACACCAGGGTCAGCATGAGGACCGCGGGCAGTGAAGGGTGCCGGGAGTAAAAATTTCTCAATTCGAAACCGTTGTTTATCTTTGCTTTGCGTTTTAAAATAACGAACCGGCAGAATCCGTTTAATGTGACGTGATCTGACACACCGCTTGACTTTGAACGATCAATATTACATATTAATCCGCAAACTGGATCAGTTTATTCGCAAGTATTATAAGAATCAACTGATTAGAGGCGCTATTTATTGCGTTTCCCTGCTCCTTGTTTTCTTCCTTGCAGTGAACCTGGCGGAATACCTCGGGCATTTCGACACAACGGTACGCACCGTGATCTTTTACCTCTACCTGCTCCTCAGCCTGTTTGTGCTGGTGAGGTATATCTTCATCCCCGGGTTCAAGCTGCTAAAGATTGGCAGGATCATCAGCCACGAAGAAGCATCCGCGATCATCGGAAGGCATTTCTCCAACGTCAGCGACAAGTTGATCAACACCCTGCAACTGCGGCGCCTCCTTGAGGGCAGCACCGGGGGCTCGGACCTGCTTTCTGCCAGCATCGACCAGAAGATCAAGGAGTTGAAGCCCATCCCCTTCCATTCGGCCATCGACCTGTCGCAGAACAGGAAATACCTGAAATACCCGGTCATCCCCATCCTCCTGCTGCTGGTCATCCTGTTCATCTCGCCGGCCATGATCACGGGACCGGCCGACCGGTTGGTCAATCACGGAAAGGAGTACGTCCGGCCGCTACCCTTCCTTTTCGTCATTGAGAATGCGACGCTGGAAGTGGTCCAGCACGATGACTTCATCCTGTCGGTGAGGCTGGAGGGCGACGAGATCCCGGACCAGGTCATGCTGCGATCCGGGCGCAGCCAGAACCGGATGAAGAAAGAGAGCACCCTGGCCTTCAATTACAGGTTCAGGAACGTTCAGGACAACATCGCCTTCAGGCTTGAGGCAGGGGACCTCATGAGCGAGGAATTCGAGCTGAGGGTACTGCCCAAGCCCCTGATACTCGATTTCGAGGTTTCGGCCGACTACCCGTCCTATACCGGTAAAAAGGACGAGCGCTTCAGCAATAACGGGGACCTCATGGTCCCTGCCGGCACCAGGTTGGCATGGAAGTTCCACACCAAGAACACCGAGCAGGTGATCATGGACTTCGGGGACGGGCCCCTGCCGCTCCTCCCCTCCTCTCCCCTGCAATTCGGGTTTGAACAGACCTTTCATGCCAATGCCACCTATACCATCACCACGGCCAACAAACACCTGCGCAACAGCGATTCGCTGGTGTACGACATCGCCGTGGTCCCCGACCTGTACCCGGTGATCGCCGTGGAGGAGGCCCGCGACTCCCTCTACGACAGCCGGATCTATTTCAAAGGCATGATCAGGGATGACTACGGGTTCAGGCTACTCACCTTTCACCTGCTTGGAGAGCAGAATGAGCAGGTATCGGTCGACACCCTTCCCGTGGCGCCCACAACCTCTCCCCAGCAGTATTTTTATTTCCTCGACCTGTCGGCCTTTGATCTTGCAGCAGGGCAGAAGCTCTCCTACTTTTTCGAGGTGTGGGACAACGACCAGGTAAACGGAAGCAAGTCCTCCAGGTCGCAAATGATGCACTATGACCTGCCTTCGCTGCGGGAAGTGGAGAAAAAGAAAGAGGAAAGCAACGAGGCCATCAAGGAAGAGATGGAGAACACCATGCGGGAATTGCGGGAACTTCAGAAGGAAATGGATGACATGACCCGCAAGATGGTGGAAAAGAAGGAATTGACCTGGGAAGACCGTGAACAGGTGAAGCAACTGATGGAAAAGCAACAAGAGATCCAGTCCAGGCTGGAGGAGATTAAAAGGGAGAATGAGACCAAGTCGCTGAAGGAACAGCAGTACAAGGAGATCAACGAGGAGATCCTGGAGAAGCAGCAGAAACTGGAGGAGCTGTTCGACAAGCTCATGGAGAATGAGGAATTGAGGAAACTCTTCGAAGAACTGCAGGAACTCCTGGATGAGAGCGACAAGGAAAAGGTCAAGGACATGCTGGATGAGATGAAGCTCTCCAACGAGGAACTGGAGAAGATGCTCGACCGGAACCTGGAGCTGTTCAAGCAGCTCGAATTCGAACAGAAACTGGACGAGGCCATCGACAAGCTTGAAAAGCTCGCGCAGGAGCAGGAGAAGCTGAGCGAGGAAACCCGCGACAAGGACAGTCCCACCGACGAGCTGCAGAAGAAGCAGGAAGAGCTCAAGTCTGAATTCGAGGAGGTGTCAAAGGACCTCGAGAAGCTCGATGAACTGAACAAGGAGATGGAGGATCCCGGCGAATTCGACCCCATGAAGGAGGAGCAGCAACAGGTGGAGGAGCAGATGGAGGAGAGCATGCAGCAGATGCAGGACGACAAGCGCAAGAAAGCCTCGGATGCCCAGCAAAAAGCCTCTGAACAGATGAAGGAGATGGCCCAGGCGCTGGCACAGATGCAGCAGCAGATGGTACAGGAAGGGATGGCCGAGGACATCGACGCCCTCCGCGACATCCTGGAGAACCTGATCCAGCTTTCATTCGACCAGGAGGAACTGATCGGGAAAGTGAACGACACCAAACTGAGCGATCCCAGGTACACTTCGCTTGCGCAGGACCAGAACACCATCAAGGACGACATGAAACTGGTGGAGGACTCCCTGTTCGCCCTCTCGAAGCGCAACATCATGATCGAGCCTTTCATTACCAGGGAGGTAGGCGCCATCAACGAGAACATTGAAAAGGCCCTCTCCGCCCTCAACAACCGGCAGCCCCAGCAGGCCGCAGGCCGGCAGCAGTTCGTCATGACCTCCATCAACAACCTGGCCCTCATGCTCTCGGAAACACTCAACCAGATGATGTCGGCCATGTCGATGGCCAGCGGCGCCTGCAAGAACCCCGGGCAATCCAACCCCAAGCAGGGCAATTCCATCAAGTCCATGCGGCAGTTGCAGCAACAGCTCAACCAGCAGATCCAGCAGATGAAGATGGGGAAGAAGGAGGGGGGAGAGGACCAGCAGGGTGGCCGCAACAGGAACCAATCGATGAGCGAACAGCTGGCCCGGTCTGCGGCACAGCAGGAATATATCCGCAACGAGCTGCGCAAGCTGGCCGAGCAGCTCGACAAGGAAGGGCAGTTCGGGGCAGGGAAGGAGCTCAAAAGGATCGCCGAGGACATGGAAAAGACCGAAACCGACCTGGTGAACAAAAAGCTCACCGAACAAACTTTAATGCGTCAGGAACAGATACTTACAAGGCTTCTACAGTCCGAAAAAGCAGAGCTTGAAAGAGAAAAAGAAGAAAAAAGAGAATCCACTGAAGGAAAAAATGTATTTTTACGAAACCCTGAAGATATTTTCAAGTATAAAAAGGTACAGAATAGTGAAGTGGAATTATTACAACCAGTTCCTGCTTCGCTGACACCATTTTACAAGAACAAAGTCAACCAGTACTTTTTTAACTTTGAAAAATTATTAGAACAATGAAAAAAGAACACGCCACTTTAAGGCTCCGATCCGTGCCTGAAAGTATCCACCAGCTGGAGGCGCTAGTGGAAGAGGTTTGTGATGCCAACAACCTCAACCACACCTACCTGGGCTGCATTTCCGTCGCCACCACGGAAGCATTCCAGAATGCGCTGACCCACGGCAACCAGAACGATCCCGACAAGATCATCACCGTCGACTACCAGAAGACCGCCACCGGCGTAACCTTCACGTTCACCGACCAGGGCAGCGGGTTTGACCACAAGGCCATTCCCGACATCAAGGACGATGGCAAGGAGCGGACCTTCCCGGGAAGGGGCCTTTTCCTCATCAAATCGCTGTCGGACAACCTGACATTCAACGAAAAGGGGAACGAGGTATCCATCGGCTTCAAGACGGCGGGGATCGACATCGAGACCTCCATCGACAGGGCCCAGAAGTTCCAGGTTTACAAGGATTCGACCCAAAAGATCGAAAAGTAAGTCAGCATAGATTGTGACCACCAATTCCATTCTGTTCTTCGCCGAGGAAACGAACTTCCGTTTGCGTGACAGGCGAAAACTAAGAAATTGGATCAATGCTTCCATCGACCGCGAACAAAAGGTCGGCGGAAGCATTAATTTTATCTTCTGCTCCGACGATTACCTCCATCAGATGAATATCCGTTATCTGCGGCACGACACCCTCACGGACATCATCACTTTCGACTACGGGGAAAGGGAGACGGTGTCGGGCGACATCTTCATCAGCGTCGACCGGGTGAGGGAGAATGCCAAACATTTCGGGGTGCATTTTGTTAATGAACTTCACCGGGTGATGATACACGGCGTGCTCCACCTGGCCGGCCACAAGGACAAAACGGCCGGTGAAAAGGCCGCCATGCGTGCAAGAGAAGATTATTACTTATCTTTGCAGCCCGAATTTTTCAGGAAATAGTTTCACGTGAAACATTGACCCGTGTTTAAGGAATACGACATAATCGTTGTAGGCGCCGGCCATGCCGGCAGCGAGGCCGCGGCCGCCGCGGCCAACCTGGGCTCGTCGGTGCTGCTGGTGACCATGAACATGGCCAACATCGCACAGATGTCGTGCAACCCCGCCATGGGTGGCATCGCCAAAGGCCAAATCGTGCGCGAGATCGATGCCCTCGGCGGCTATTCGGGCATCGTGACGGACCGTACCATGATCCAGTTCCGGATGCTCAACAAGTCAAAGGGGCCGGCCATGTGGAGCCCGCGGGCACAGTCCGACCGCATGCTCTTCTCCATGGAATGGAGACACTTGCTGGAAAGGACGCCCAACCTGGACTTCTGGCAGGACACGGTAACAGGGATCCTGACCGACGGGCACCGCGTCACCGGCGTGAGCACGGGAATGGGCCACGAGATCCGGTCGAAAGCGGTGATCCTCACCAACGGCACCTTCCTGAACGGAATCATTCACATCGGCACCAAACAGTTCGGCGGCGGCAGGATAGGTGAGAAGGCTTCTGTCGGGATCACGGAGGACCTGGTTAGGCTCGGGTTCGAGTCCGACCGCATGAAAACGGGCACCCCGGTCAGGGTGGATGGTCGCACCATCGATTTCTCCAGGCTCGAAGAACAACCTGGCGACGAAAACCCGGGAAAATTCAGCTTCACCGACACCCCCGCCCTGACAAAACAAAGGAGCTGCTGGCTGGCCTACACCAGTCCCGTGGTGCACGACGTGCTGCGGACAGGGTTTCATGAGTCGCCCATGTTCAGCGGCAGGATCGAGGGCATCGGTCCACGCTACTGCCCCTCCATTGAGGACAAGATCGACCGCTTCGCCGACAAGACCAGGCACCAGCTGTTCGTGGAGCCGGAAGGGTGGAACACCATCGAATACTACATCAACGGGTTCTCCTCCTCCCTGCCCGACCATGTGCAGTTCAAAGCACTTCAGCGCATCCCGGGTTTTGAGAACGCCAGGATTTTCCGCCCCGGCTATGCCATCGAATACGACTATTTTCCGCCCGTGCAACTCAACTACACCCTGGAGACCAAACTGGTAAGCAACCTCTATTTCGCCGGCCAGATCAACGGCACCACCGGCTACGAGGAAGCCGCTGCCCAGGGGATCATGGCAGGGATCAACGCCCACCTGAAGCTTAAGGAGCGGGAGCCGTTCATTCTCTCACGCGCCGAGTCATACATCGGGGTACTGATCGACGACCTCATCACCAAAGGGGTGGACGAACCCTACCGGATGTTCACCTCCCGTGCCGAATACCGCATCCTGTTGCGGCAGAACAACGCCGACCTGAGGCTCACGGAGAAGTCATTCCAGATCGGGCTGGCCTCGGAGGAGCGCATGAAAAAGGTCTCCCACAAGCTTCAGGCCATTGCCAGGGTAAGGAAATACCTGGAGGACACCAGTGTGGCGCCATCCGACATGAATGCCCTTCTGGAATCAAAGAACACATCGCCCATGGCCCAGAAGGGGAAACTGGCCAACATTCTCCTACGGCCGCAGATCCAGATCACCGACCTCTACTTGGGGGAAACACACTTCCGGAACTTTGTCGATTCGATGGATTCCCAACTGCGCGACGAAGTGCTGCAGGAGGTGGAGATCCAGGTGAAATACGGTGGATACATCGACAAGGAAAGCGACATCGCATCCAAACTTTCACGGCTGGAGGACATGAAGCTTTCCAGCGATTTTGACTATTTCAAACTTTCATCCCTCTCCTACGAGGCGCGCGAAAAGCTCAGCAGGATAAAACCGCTTACCCTGGGCCAGGCCTCGCGGATATCAGGGGTTTCCCCAGCCGACATTTCGGTCCTGACCGTCTACCTCGGCCGTTGAAATGTTTCACGTGAAACACTCCACACATATGAATGAACTGAAAAGCTGCCCGGTATGCGGAAGCACCTCGATCAGGAGGAGCATCAGCAGCAGGGACTACTTTCTCACGGGCGAGCCGTTCAACATTGACAGCTGCGATGACTGCGGCTTTCTTTTCACCAATCCCAGGCCTGAAGAAAAGGTGCTCGGCAACTACTACCGGTCCGACGAATACATCTCGCACTCCAATACCGGAAAGGGCATCGTCAACAAAGCATACAAACTGGTGCGCAATCATTCCCTGGCCAGGAAAGTCAAACTGATCCGGAAACAGAAGGGCACCGGAAGGGTGCTCGACATCGGCTGCGGTACGGGCCACTTCCTCAACCGCCTCTCGAAGACGGGCTTCCAGGTCACCGGCGTGGAACCCGGACCGGAAGCCCGGGCGTTCGCCACCGGCACCTTTCAACTCGATGTCCGCGAGGACATCTTCGGGCTGGACCACGCCAGGGAGAAGTTCGACGTGATCACCCTGTGGCATGTCCTGGAACATGTCTTCGACCTGAACAGGCACATCCACCGGATGAACGAGCTGCTGGCGCCCGACGGGCTGGTGGTGGTGGCCGTGCCCAACCCCGAATCGCACGACGCCCTTCATTATGGCAGGCACTGGGCCGCCTGGGACCTCCCCCGTCACCTCTATCACTTCTCCCCATCCTCTTTGCAACTCCTTTTCAACAACCATGGCTTCCAGGTCGTCAAGACCATTCCCATGAAATTCGATTCTTTCTACGTCAGCTTGCTGAGCGAAAAATACCGGTCGGGCAGGAACAACTACTCCGCCGCCTTCCTTACCGGCCTCCGCTCCAATTTGAAAGCCCGCGGACAGAAAAAGAATTATTCGAGCCTCATCTACCTGCTGAAGCGCAAAAATTAGCTATTTTTATGAGCTCTGGCTGATTTTTCTGCCCTCCCGGCATCGGATGTCGACCTGGCACAGAAAGGCTGCCAGAGCGCCTTATATTGAGCCATTTTAACCGCCTGTAAATCTGATATTTAGGTGTCGAAAAATGAGTAAAAAGCTGATTTTCAGTAAAAAAGCCATCTACCTCCTGGGAGGGTCCCTCCTGCTGTTGGTTGCCGCCTTCGCCGTGCACTCGTTCTATGGCCGGATCATGACAGAGGATCGCATCACGAATAAGATCCAGGAAAAAGTCCTTGACAAGGAGCAGGAAGTGGACCGGTTGCTGGGTTCGGTCCTCGAGGACCTTTCGGTCCCGGACGCCTACCCCGATTTCAAGTACCTGTCGGACGCGCTCCGGACACTGGACGAAAAGAACGTGACAGTCTTCGCCTTCCGTTCCGACAGCCTGATATTCTGGACCGACAATTCGGTGCAGGTGGAGACCAGGTTCCGGTCCAACCCGTTTTCCGAGCCCCTGATCAACATTTCCAACGGATGGTTCGACCTCCGCATCAAACAGGAGGGTGCCCTGACGTTCGCAGCGTTCATCCGGGTCAAAATGGACTACCCCTACGAGAACGATTACCTGTCGAACGGCTTTGCATCCCACATCCGCGCACCCGGCGAGATCGGGGTCAGGCCGGTGGAAGGGGACCATAACATCTTCAACTCGGAGGGCCAGTTCCTCTTCAGTCTCGACTATTCGTCGCATGCCTCCATACCTCACTCTGTGGAAAGCCTCGCCGCCATCCTGTTCATCCTGTCGTTCCTGGTCTTTTTGTCAGCCCTGTATTACGGGTACAAATACATGGGGCTGGTCTTCCGGAGCAAGTTCCTCCTTTTCCTTGGCTATGCGGCCGACGCGGTCCTTATCCGGTTCCTGGTGCTGTATTTCGGATTTCCGGAATTCATCACCCATGCATCGCTGTTCCATCCGCAGTATTTTGCCAGTTCTCCGTGGGCCCCTTCACTTGGCGACCTTTTCCTGAACCTCGCCACTCTTTTCGCAATCGGCTATGCCTTCTTTCATATGATCCATACCGGACGGATCCTGGAGAAGGCGGGGAGGCATGTCCAAACCCTGGTGGCGAACGTCTTCCTGCTGTTCATCCTGGTCTCGTTCTTCCTCCTCATCGACGGGCTTCAGGGGATCATCCGGAACTCAGGGTTTTCGCTCAACCTCGCGGATATCACAAGCATCAACCTATACAGTGTGGCGGGGTTCTTCTGTTTCAGCCTCTTCCTTTTCATATTTATTCTCTACACGTTCAAACCGGCCCTGTTTGTGTTCCAGTTCTACCGCAGCAGCTGGCAGTCCTTCCTTCTTCCGGCACTGTACCTCACCGGGTTCGGGATCCCGGCTTTCAGCTACCTGGGATTTGACCTTATCTACCTCGTCTTCCTGGCGCTGTACCTGTTCATCGTCTGGTACATCAGCAACCTCCTGCGGACGAACAAACTTTTTGCCTCCACCGTGCTGTTCATCCTGCTGTTCAGCATCCTTTCCACATACCTCCTGAACCAGGGAATAACCCAGAAGGAGAAGGCAACCCGCTCCGTACTCGCGGAGGAGTTCATCAGCCAGAAAGACCCCATGCTGGAGTACAAGTTCTCCGTCGCGTCCGACACACTGCGGTCCGACACCGCACTTCTCCGGCTGCTGGAAGGGTTTCCCTTCGGCCCCGCGGAATACGACTTTGCCATAGACCTCATCTATCAGAAATATTTTTCGGATTTCTCAGCCGGATCGGATGTATGGCTCACACTCTGCGATCCGGGCTGGGGGGTGGCCACTGAATCGGATACCATATTTGAGAATTGCTTCGAATTCTTTAACCGTGCAGTCGCGGATTATGGCAGCCCGACCGATTTCGACGACCTTTATTTCATCGACAAGGAAAGGGATGAGGACAACTACCTGGGGGTCATCCGTCTGCCGCTTGAAGGCATGGACCTGCGCCTGTATGTGGAAGTGTTCAACAAATACCTGAGCCAGAACATCGGGTTCTCGGAGCTGCTGGTCGACAAAAGGAGCGAACGGGGACGCAAACTGGCAGACTACTCGTACTGCCGCTATGAGAACGGAGGCCAGATCAGTCAGATCGGGGGTTTCTTCTACCCGACCACCCTCGCCGAGTATAACCTGCCTGATACGACCCGGTTCTTTTTCAATGCCGAGGGCTATAACCACTACCTGTATTCGCCCGACGGCACCAGCACCGTCCTGCTCAGCCGTAAGAACCCCGGCCTGATCGACCTCGTGGCCCCATTTTCCTACGTCTCCATCTTTCTCGGGGTCATGGCATTCATTTTCTTCATCCTCTTCCGCGGTCCGGGCAGCATCCGGTTCACGCCGGTCAGCTTCAAAAAACAGACGCAGCTGACCATCACGGCCATCATCGTCTTCTCCTTTCTCATCGTGGGGCTGGGCTCACTCTACTACATCACCTCGCTCAACCACAGCAAGAATATTTCCATCCTGCAGGAGAAATCGAATTCGGTCCTTATCGAACTCAAGCATAAACTGGAACGGGAGGGGTGGACCCAGGGGGAGATGGAGGGACACCTTTCGGCTTACCTGGTGAAATTTTCGCTCGTCTTCTTCACGGACATCAACCTGTACGACCTCGACGGCCAGCTGCTGGCCACCTCGGCCCGCGGGGTATTCCGAAGGGGGCTGGCCTCGCGCACGATGAATTCGGCCGCCTACCTGAACATGCACGGCTTTGGGAAATCGCTTTTCATACACAGGGAAAAGATCGGGGAATACGGGTTCCTGTCGGCATACCGGCCGCTCCGGGATGAGAACGCCCGGGTGGTGGCCTACCTCAATCTTCCCTACTTTGCCAAACAGGACACGCTCACCAATGAGATCACGACCTTCCTGGTGGCCTTCATCAATGTCTATGTGATCCTGATCGCTTTCTCCATTTACCTTGCGCTTGTCATTTCCAACTACATCACGAAGCCCATTGAAATGCTGCGTGAGAAGATCGGCCGGTTGAAATTCGGGAACACAGTCGAAAAGATCGAATGGAAGCGGCAGGATGAGATCGGCAGCCTCATCGAGGAATACAACCGCATGGTGGATGAACTGGCGAGGAGTGCGGAACTGCTCGCCAAATCGGAGCGGGAGAGTGCCTGGCGCGAAATGGCCAAACAGATCGCCCATGAGATCAAGAATCCGTTGACCCCCATGAAACTCAGCGTTCAGTACCTTCAGAAGGCCTGGGACGAGAAAGCACCCGATTGGGAGGATCGGCTGCAGCGCTTCACCAATACCATCATCGAACAGATCAACTCGCTCTCGGTGATCGCCTCGGAGTTCTCGGATTTTGCCAAGATGCCGCGGTCAAACTTCAGGGATATCGACCTCGTGGAGATCATCAACAATTCCATCGGGATCTTCAGGGAATCGAGCCAGGTGAGGTTCGAATTCGAATTTTCGGGCGTTCACCGGGTGCATGCCGACAAGGAGCAGTTGCTGAGGGTCTTCAACAACCTGATCAAAAACTCGTTGCAGGCGATCCAGGACCCCGGTAAGGGACTGATCCGGATACTCATCCGTGCGGACGATTCCCATCACAACATCGAGTTTGCCGACAATGGCAAAGGAATCCCTGAAGAAATGCGCGAAAAGGTGTTCTATCCCAATTTCACGACCAAGTCGGGTGGCATGGGGCTCGGACTGGCCATGGCGAAGAGCATCATCGAGAATGCGAGGGGCACCATCCGGTTCGAGTCGGAAGTGGATGTAGGGACCACGTTTTTCATCACCCTGCCGAAGACCACATCGCACCAGTGACCTTTCAAATTCAGATGGTGATTCCCATCTCACGCATCAGGAGGGTGGCATTCAGGTTCCTGGAAACACCGTCGCGGATCCGGTAATCAAAATGGAGCTGGCTGCCCTCGATGTCCACTTCAAAGCAATGATTCCGGATGTTCGAGGGAAAGACCTCGCTCAGCCGTCCCAGCAGCACGTCATGGGTCGCCACGATGCCGGTGGCCCGGTGGCTGATCAACTGCCGCAGCAACGCCTCGGAACCGGCATGTTTGTCCTTCGAATTGGTGCCCTTCAGGATCTCGTCCAGGATGATAAACAGCTTCTGTCCGCTACGGATCACATCGATGATGGCCTTAAGCCTCTTGAGCTCGGCATAGAAATACGACTCGTTGTCGCGCAGCGAGTCGCGGGTCCGGATGCTGGAATAGACCTGGATGGGCGTGAACCTGAACGAGGCGGCACACACCGGCGCGCCGCACATGGCCAGGACAAGGTTGACCCCCACGGTGCGCAGGTAGGTGCTTTTCCCTGCCATGTTTGCCCCCGTCACGATAAGGAACTCCCCTTCCCGGATGGAGATGTCGTTGTCCACCCGCACCGCCGGGTCGATAAGCGGATGCCCCGCACCGTCCGCGGTCAATTGGAAGCCGTTTCCGGTCACCTCCGGGAAAATGGTATCCGCCCGGTTGAAATGAAAATTCGCAAAGGAATTGATGACGTCGAACTCGGCGATCACACGGAACCATTGCCGGAGGTCGTCCCTGTTGCTGCGTTGCCAGCCTTCGAGCCGGATCATCTGGAGAATATCCCACAGGAGAAGCCCGTTCAGGAAGGCCCAGGATACGAAATTGAGGCGGTTGTCGAGGGCCGTGAGTATGGCCGACAGGGAGCGCAGTCGTTTGCTTGCCGGCACCGACCCCCGTTGGATGGCCTGCTGCAGTTCCCTGACAAGTGCTGCCCCGGTGTCGAGCGCCTCGATCTCCTGCAGCAGGAGGGCATGTTTTTGCAGCATTTCCGCTGTCCGGCTCACCTGGTTGTGCCGCCGGTTCACCTGGAGGGCAAAGGAGCCTGATAGGCCCCAGGGGACCACCAGGTAGACCAGGAATTGTTGTACCGTGGCCAGGCCCGCCGACAGGAGCACGATCATGGCCAGGGTCATAAGGGGGACCGCCACGACCAGGACCCGGTAGGCCCAGTGGCTGAACAGCGGGCCGGATTCGCTCCAGCTTTCGATCTTCGACTGGTCATCCTCCCCCTCGCCGTAGGCCAGCCCGATGGCCTGAAAATGCTGTCGCCAGTCGAGCTTTCCGGCTAGGGCGCCCACGGCTTGCTGCATGGCCTCGATGGGTCCTTTTTCCGCATAGGGCCGACCCAGCAACTCGGCCAGCCGCTTCATTCCTGCCTTCGAGCTTGTCCGGTTGAGGAACTGGTAAACCGAGCCCGGCCCGTAGAGGTCGAGATCACCGGAATAAGGGTGATCGTCAGAGGCGAACACCTGCCCGTCGACAAAGGGACTGGTATTTCCGTGCAATGCTTCGAGCTCGTGCCGGTTCAGGGTCAGCATGGCCCTGGCCATATTCCGGCGTACCAGGGTACCGGAATGGTATTTCACCAGGAAGAGGAAAAGGGCGGTACCGGCCAGCAAAGTGAGGAGGAGGCCGGAGACCGAATCCCTGCCGGCAAAAAGATACAGGCCCACCAGGGTCAGGATGAACACGGCCAGACGTCCGTAGGAGATCTTTCGGGCCATCGCCTCGAGGGAGGCCAGCTCTTTCTCATAGGTGCTGATGCGCGAACGGTATAAGGTTTCCTTCTCCATTTTTTGCGGTTGGGCGGGATAAAGGTAAGGAAACTATTCCAGTTGAACGGGGGGGAGAAGAAACGGGGTCCGCAACCACGGACCCCATCAAACCCAATAGAATCGAATTATGAAAAAATTAATACACTATGAAAATATGGACGAAAACTCCACATCACATAGGGCAATGCATGCAGTGTAGATTGTCCTCAGGCAAATATAGGGCAAACACGTCCTTCATTTCAACCCAGGAACCTACTTTTTTAACTGATATTGATCATATTCCCTACCCTGCCGCTGGGCATGCACCCCTCACCGGGCATCATTATCCCGCCACGACCGGTAAGGGTTCCTTACCAGGCTGGCGTTGTAATACCTGGGGTCGCCGGTCACCTCCTCCCCGACCCAGGGGGGGAGGACAGGTTCTGCCGCGGCATCAGGCAACTCCACCTCGGCGATGACCAGCCCTTCGTTGTCACCTGCAAACTCATCCACCTCCCAGGTAAGGCCTGCATGTTCCACGACATAGCGGGTCTTTTGAAGGGTGGGGGAGAGGCATACCCTTTCGATCAGGATGCGTGCCTCCTCCAGCGGGATGCGGTATTCAAACTCCCTGCGCACGGTGCCTTCCAGCGGGCTTTTCACCGCAAGGGTAGCGTCCGGTCCGGTGATGCGCACCCTGACCACCCGCTGCGGATCGTCATTGAGAAAACCCTGCCGGATCTCATAATGCCGCACGGCCGCTTTGCGGTAGCCGTGGTCCCTGACCTTGTATTTCCGTTCTATCTCAAGGCCCATGAGCTAACGATTATTTAGGATGACCTTATTCACCGAAATGCCATGCGCAGACATCAACCGGAGGACATACACCCCCGGGGGGTATCCGGAGACATCCACATCGATCTCCACGGTTCCCGTGCCCGATGCCGGTTCGGCAAGAAGCCTGTCGAACCGTCCGTCGAGGGAGGTGATCCGGAGCTGTCCCGTTCCGTCGCCGGGGAGGCTGCAGCGAATGGTGAGCCGGTCGGCCGCGGGGTTGGGGTAGGCATGAAGGGCAGGGCCCGGCATGTGACCGGCCGGCTGGGGTGCTCCGGTGAAGACGAAATCGCCGTTGATGGTCATGGCGTCGATCCAGAGCTGGAACCCATGGTCCCAGGTGTCGGCATGCAGCTCGATGTAGCTGATCTCGTCGAAGGATACGTCGCCATAGACGGTCCGGGCCCATGGCGAGGCTCCGATGAGCGGCACGCGGATCTCCTTCCAGTCGCCGATGGTGGGGTTCAGAATGGCGCCGGCAGAGCCGGAATATTTGTAGTACCCGCCACAGCTGTTGCCCACCAGCACGCTGCAGAACTGGAAACCATAAGGGGAGGAGTTGGCCGACTTCAGCCAGAAGGTGAGGGTGTCCTGCTCCTGCAGTGACCAGGAGGCGAACTCGCCTGCCGGAGGGCGGAACATCACCGCGATGTCCCACCCGTTACCGGTGGTCACATGCACCGAGGCATCCCCGTGGACCTTCTCCTGGAAGTCCCACTCCACGGCAGTGGGCACAGGCATTCCATATCCCCAGCATGCCTCCGGGTAGGCATACCAGAGCGCCTCCGGTTCAGCCATGTCGACCGGCACTTCGGTCATGAAGACCGGGGCGGGACCCGGGACGTAAGGATGCCAGATCACCTGGCCGGCAGCAGGATCGTCATCCTTGTCGAAAATGTTGCAGGCGATCATCGCCTCATCATCGACATCGAACTCGTTGCCAGGGGCATAGATATCGGTGGAGGCGGTGTTTTCAACGTGGTAGAAGGCCGTATGCGAGAACAGGTTGTTCATGACCGAGTCCTGACCGGCCTCCCCCTCGATGTAGACCCCGTTCCTGTTGTTGAGGAACTGGTTCTCCTCAATGATGCTGTGCTCGGTCTCGCGCAGGGAAATGGCGACCGTATTGCCCTCGATCTGGTTCTCCCGGATGAGATAATCCCCCGAGTTCTGATTCTGGTAAGGTGGTATGCCGGTACCCTCCCACAGTTCGATGCCGGTGGGGTTGGTCTTGATGATGTTCTCCTCCAGGAGGTTGCTGTGACCCCGGTCGATGGCAACACCGGCATAAAAATTACCGATGATCTCGTTGCCCCGCACGACGGTGTTGTATGAATAGCCCAGCCACAGGCCGTAATGGCTGTAATTGCAGATGTTGTACTCGAACACGTTGCCGTCGGCAAAGGTGGCCTCGATGGCATTGTGAGGGGAATAGGAACATTCATTGTACGCGAAATAGTTGTTGTTCAGTATCTGAGAATACTGGAACTGCCCGAGGAAGATCCCGTCGCCCGAATAGGAGAAATCATTGTTCACCACATAATTGTCGTTGGAAACGATGAGCAGGATGGCGGCGCAGTCGCTCGGGTCGGTGAACGGCCTGTTGATATGGTGGGCGACATTGTTCTGTATGTCGCAGTTGTCAGTGAAATACATGCGGATGCCGTAAGAGGTGTTCCATGCGAAATCGTTCCCGTGTACGAGAATGCTGTCGCAATGGTATAGGGCTACCCCGTCGTTCTGGTATTTCATCACATTGTTCGTCACCTGTGCATATTCGGTCTGGTGCATCAACACGCCCCCTCCCAGCGCCTGGTTGTAATCGGTCCAGATGGAGATCCATCCGGAGGAATCGACCTTGTTGTAGGAGAAATCGTTGTCCTCGATGAGAATATGGTCGGAGCCGGTGATGTGCACGGCATAGAAGTAATGGCTCGCGCCTCCGAAATTCCTGATGTGGATATTGCTGGAATTGCTGATCTTGATCATGTACCCAGAATAATCGGTTCCGTCTGCATATACGCCGCTTCCGTCGAGGATGATGTTCTCCTTGCCATCGATCTGCACCAGGCCGTCGTTGCCGGGATCGGGAATGATATAATTGCCCGGGTTGAAGATGATCCACGAATCGCTTTCCACGACCAGGTCGTCCTCCAGGTCCATGTATACCTGGGCGGATAGAAGGAAGGACATCTGAAGTCCGGCCAGAAAGAAGATGAACTTTTTCACGTCATGCTGGGATTGGTTGAGCTAAGGTATTCAAAAACGGGGGCCGGGTCAAGGATTTTTTTGTGGGGGCAGGTCTTCTGACCGGTTCACCGGTTGCCCCGGGGTGAAGGATGCTGTTATCCGAACAAATTCGTTACATTTGCCCTGTATTATTGGCTTCAGATTTGAACCCCTTAAAGCAACTCGCCGGACAAACCGCCATTTACGGCATGGGCACCATCGTTCCCCGCCTGCTGAACTACATGCTCGTTCCGGTCTACACCCGGCTCCTTCTGAAGGAGGAGTATGGCATCGTCACGGAGCTGTATGCCTACATCGCCTTTTTCTTCGTGCTCCTGCTCTACGGCATGGAGACCACCTTTTTCCGGTATGCCGAAAGCGAAAAGGAGCCGGGCCGCGTCTTCAGCACCTCGCTGATCAGCGTGTTGACCACCTCCTCGCTGTTCGTTCTGGTGGTGTGGATCTTCATCGCACCCATTTCGGGTTTGCTGAAGTACCCCGATCACCAGGATTTTGTGCTGATGGCGGCCGGGATCGTGGCGATGGATGCCTTCACGTCGATCCAGTTCGCATACCTCAGGCAGCAGCAGCGGCCCCTCCGCTTTTCAATGGTGAGGATCATCACCGTGGTGATCAACGTGGGTCTGAACCTTTATTACATCTGGTTCTGCGATGCCATATACAGGGCCGACCCCGGTTCGGGGTGGCTGCTGTTCTACAACCCCGAATACCGGGTGGGGTACGTGTTCCTTTCCAACGTCATCTCCAGCCTGGCCGGGATCGTGCTGCTGTCGCCGCAGTTGCTGAAGGTGAAACTGCAGCTTGACCCTGCCCTGCTCAGGAAGATGCTGATATACGCCATGCCCATGCTGGTCATCGGCATCAGTGGGATGGTCAACGAGGTCATCGACAAGATCATCTTCAAATACCTGGCGCCGGTCCCCGATGGCACCGCCGACCCAGGCAACTATATCCTCGGGGAACTGGGGGTGTATGGTGCCAATTACAAACTGGCCGTGCTCATGACACTCTTTATCCAGATGTTCCGGTATGCGGCCGAGCCGTTCTTCTTCTCCCAGGCCAAGGAAAGCAACGCCCGGCAGGTGTATGCCGATGTCATGACCTATTTTGTCATTTTCGGGCTGCTCATCTTCCTGGGGGTGACCCTGTTCATGGATGTTTTCAAATATTTCATCGGGCCTGAGCACTGGGAGGGCCTCCATATTGTGCCGGTGGTCCTGCTCGCGAACCTGTTCCTTGGCATTTTCTACAACCTCTCGGTCTGGTACAAGCTCAACGACCTGACACGGTACGGGGCGATCATCGCCCTGTTCGGTTCGGCGATCACCGTCACGGCCAACCTGGTCCTTGTGCCCCGCATGAGCTATGCAGGTGCAGCCTGGGGCCATCTGCTCTGTTACCTTTTCATGATGGTGGTTTCCTACTACTGGGGGAGGAAATACTACGCCATCCCTTACGCAACGGGCAAAGTGCTCTCCTACATGGCGGTGGCCCTGGTCCTCTTCGGCCTCGGCAGCTGGTTCAGGCCGGAAGGGGAGACCCTCCGGATGGTGATCAGCGCAGCCCTTTTCCTGGCCTTCCTGGGCTTTGTTTACATGAGGGAACGCAAGCAGATCCACGGAGCCAGGCCCTGACAATACCCCGGAAAGGATCAATTGTGCATTCGATCCTGTCCGGTCAGTGTGATCAACCCGATAAGTAACCTGCCCCCCGGGGCCCGTTTAACATGATTTAACGCGATCGGTGGACTATTTTATCTACTTTTGTGCTCCCGGAATGAAATAGTAATTCGATGAAAGTCAAAATAGTAAATAAAAGCAAGCACGACCTTCCGGCGTACGAGACCCCGGCCTCCGCCGGCATGGACCTGCGGGCCAACCTCGATGAACCGGTCATCCTCCGCCCCCTCGAGCGCAAACTGATACCCACCGGGCTGTACATCGAACTGCCGCTCGGTTACGAAGCCCAGATCAGGCCACGCAGCGGCCTGGCCATCAAAAAGGGCATCACCCTGCTCAACACCCCCGGCACCATCGACTCGGACTATCGCGGGGAAATAAAAGTGATCCTTGCAAACATTTCCAACGAAGAGTTCGTTGTTAACAATGGTGAGCGCATCGCACAGATGGTGATCGCACGGCATGAGCAGGCCGAATGGGTGCAAGTGCAGGAACTCGCCGGATCAAGCCGGGGCGCAGGCGGCTTCGGCAGCACAGGTACAAAATAACCGCTTCCAATAGATAACATATGACCCCCAGATATTTTCCGTTGCTGTTCCTTGTCGCCGGCTTGTCCCTGGTCTCGTGCAAATCGACGAAAACCTTCGATTCTTCTGCATCAGGCGGCCTGAAGGCGACAGGGGCCGACAACACCTCCCTCTTCATCGATGCCAACAAGGAAAAAGCCATCGGCAACTACCAGGAGGCCATCAGGTTATTCACCCAGTGCCTCGAGGTGAACCCCGCGGACGACGCTTCGATGTTCGAACTCTCAAAGCTTTATATGCTCCAGGGCAATGCCGACCAGGCACTGGCATATGCCAGGTCGGCAGTGGAGGTCGACGACAGCAATGTGTATTATCTCCTGTTCTATGCCGGCCTCCTCCAATCGGTCGAGAAATACGAAGATGCCTCCCGGCTCTATGAAAGGGTGATCGAACTGAAACCCGACAACCCGGAGTATTATGACAGGCTGGCCATGACCTATATCTATTCGGGCAGGCCAACCGATGCCATCCGTGTGTACGATGACCTGGAAAAGAAAGCGGGGGTCACCGAGGAATTTTCCATGAAGAAGCAGGGTATCTACGTCCAGGAGAACAAGATCGGCAAGGCCATCGAAGAGCTTGAAAAGCTCATTGAAGCGTACCCGCAGGAGGTGAAGTATTATGCCGTGCTTGCCGAGCTCTGCATGAAGCACGGCTATGAGGAGAAAGCGCTGGAAGCCTATTCACGCATTGCGGAGATCAATCCCGACGACCCCTATATCCACATTTCGCTGGCAGATTATTACAAGCAGAAAGGGGACTACGAAAGGTCGTTCGATGAACTGAAGTTGGGCTTCTCCAACCCGAACCTCGACATCGACTCCAAGATCCAGATCCTGATCCAGTACTATACCGTGAACGAGATCTACAACGACCTCAAAGCAGAAGCCTTCGAACTGGCCGAGATCCTGATCAGGGTCCACCCCAACGACCCGAAATCCTATTCCATGTACGGCGACTTTCTCTACCAGGACCAGCGGTTTGCGGAAGCCCGGGATGCCTTCCGGAGAGTGATCCAGCTCGACAGCAGCAAATACCTCGTCTGGGAACAGCTCCTGTTCACGGAATCGGAACTGCGCGACAACGAATCGCTTTACAGCGAAAGCCTGAGGGCGATCGAACTGTTCCCCGAACAACCCATCCCGTACCTCTTTGCCGGGGGCGCCCTCTATGAGCAGAAGAAATGGCAGGAGTGCATCAGCCTGCTTGAAAGAGGCACCTATTACGTGGTCAACAACGACCGCCTCCTGGCACAGTTCTACGCTTACCTGGGCGACGCATACAACCAGGTGAAGGACACTGAAAAATCGGACGCCTCGTATGAAAAGGTGCTTAAGATCGATCCCAACAACGATTACGTGCTGAACAACTACGCCTATTACCTCGCCCTCCGCGGGGAGAACCTGGAAAAGGCCGCCAAGATGGCAAAAAGGGCCACCGAGCTGAAGCCCAGCTCCTCCAACCAGGACACCTACGGCTGGGTCCTCTACAAGCTCGGTTACTACGAGGAGGCCCGGGTATGGATCGAAAAGGCCCTGGAAGACGGAGGCGAAGACAACGGCGTGATCCTCGAGCACCTGGGGGATGTATACTGGCAGTTGGGGGATTCGGCCAAAGCACTGGAGATCTGGAAGCAGGCCGGGGAAGCCGGCGGGGGCTCCGACCTCCTGGAAAAGAAGATCCGGGACGGGAAATTCTATGAATAAACCATAAATCCTCAGCCTGATTTGCATTACAGGATATCCATGACCGCAGAAAACTTGAAAGGACGGCCCTTCCCGACACTCCTGCTCCTGCTCCTCCTTGGCATGGGCATGGTGGGATGCCACTCCAGCCGCAAGATGATCAAAGAACCCATCAAAGAGGAAGGGGCCGATTACCTCTTTTCCAGGCTCAAGGAGAAGGAGCTGAAATTTGAATGGTTCTCCGCCAAATTCAACCTCGACCTGGTGGTTGACAAGAAAAAGACCTCGTTTCGCGGCCAGGTGAGGATGCGAAAGGACAGCGCCATCTGGGTGAGCTTCTCCCCGGCCCTGGGCATCGAGATGGCCCGGCTCCTCATCACCGCCGACAGCATCAAGTTCATCAACAGGATCAATAAATCCTACTTTACCGGCGACTACCAGTTCGTCAACAATTTCCTGGGAACCAACGTGGACTACGACGTGCTCCAGTCAATCCTGCTGGGCAACGACCTCACCTATTACGAAGATGGGAAGTTCAGGGTGAGCTACGACAGCAGGGAGTACCACCTGGTGACCGCCGGCAGGAGCAAGCTCAAGAAATATGTCAGGACCCAGGAGGATGCGGATCGCGCCTACATCCAGAACATCTACCTCAGCCCGGAAACCTTCAAGATCACCAAGATGAAGATCAAGGAGCTCACCAGGGAAAGCAGGAAACTGGATGCCTATTACGACGACTTCCAGGAAATCGACGGACAACTTTTCCCGCACCACCTCCTGTTCGATATCACGGCCGACAACCCCATCACGGTCGACGTTTTCTACAACAGGATCGAACTGGACGAGTACCAGAAATTCCTCTTTAATATCCCGTTGAAATACGATCGTATCCGATAAAAATCTACTTTTGATAGGTTTGGTCGCTTCACGCTGATGAAAATTGCCCCTCGTCACATACTGGTCCTTGCCCTGGCTGCATGCATCGCCATGTTCGCTGTGTTTCCGGCGGCTGGGCAGGATAAGAAGCAACAGCTGCAATCAAATAAAAAGAAGATCGAAGAGGAGATCCAGTACAACACCCGCCTGCTGGAGGAGACCAAAAAATCCAAAAAGACGACGCTGGATCAGCTGATCATCCTGAAGAGCCAGATCGAATCACGCGAAAAGCTCATCAACACCATCAATGAGCAGATCCGGTCGGCCGAGGAGCAGATCAGGCTGAACAACGAGATCATCGAAGAACTGAGCAATGACCTGGACCACCTGAAGGAGGAATATGCCAAGATGATCTATTATGCCTACAGGAACAGGAGTTCCTTCGACCGCCTCATGTACATCTTTGCCGCCTCCGATTTCAACCAGGCCTTCAAACGGCTTAAATACTTCCAGCAATACGCCAACTACCGGAAGACCCAGGCCGAACTGATCCTCAAGACCCAGGAGGACATCCAGGTGACCATTCGCGAGCTGGAGGAGCACCGGCAGGAAAAGCTCGACCTCATGGCATCCCTCCAGGAAGAACGGGATCGGCTCGCCAGCACGCGGCAACAGCAGAACTCCACCTATACCACCCTGACCCAGCGGGAGAAAGACCTGGCAGCCACCATCCGGGATAAGGAGAAAGCCGCTCAAAAACTGCAGAAGGAGATCGAGAGGATCATCGCCGAGGAGATCAGGCTGGCCTCCGAAAAAGCCGGGACCACCAAGACCGGCACCTTTGCCCTCACCCCCATGGAACTGGAACTGTCGGCAAGCTTTGAGGAAAACAAAGGCGGACTGCCCTGGCCGCTGGCCAAGGGGATCGTGTCAAGTACCTTTGGCGAGCATGAGCACCCGGTCCTTAAGCAGGTGAAGACCAAGAACAACGGCATCGACATCCTGACGGACGAGAACACCCGGGCCCGGGCCATTTTCAGCGGTGAGGTGACCCGGGTGGTCAACATTCCCAATTACAACTACGTGATCATGATCCGCCACGGTGAATACCTTTCGGTTTATTCCAACCTTTCGGAAGTGTTCGTTCAGAATGGACAGAAGATCGACACCGGGCAGGAACTCGGGATCGTCCATACCGACAGGAAGGAATCCAAGACCGAACTCCATTTCGAACTGTGGAAGGGCAAGACTCTGCTCAACCCTTCGCTATGGCTTGCAAAGTGAACGCGACCTAATAGTTGAACAGCTCTTCCAGGGTCAGTTCCCTCACCGTTCCCAGCTTGGCGAGCAATTCCATGTCCACCTCGTTCTTGTTCCCCAAAATGAGGACGGAATAGGTTTCTCCCTTGATATTCTCCTCGAAGAACCCGTTGAACTGCTCCATATCCACCGAGCTCACATAGTCATAAACATCCTTCCGGATGTCGCGGTCGATGCCCAGGTCGAGGTTCCGCTGCCATGTCCAGAAAATGTCGGTCTTGATGATCCGCTCGGTCTGGATCTTCTTTTTGATGCTTTCCCTGGCCATGTCAAACTGCTTCTGGGCTTTCGGCATGTCGTTCATCAACCCGAGCAGCGCATCGGTGGCCTCTTTCAACTTATCCGACTGGGTGCCCACAAACCCGTATATGTAGCAGGATTCATCCGCCCGCGGCGGCGTGCTGAAGGTGGCGAAGGCCGAATAGGCCAGGCCTCTGGCCTCGCGGATCTCCTGGAATACGATGGAGGAGAGCCCGCCACCGAAATACTCCCCGAACAGCTGGGCCGGGGGAATGAGGGCCTGGTCAAAGGCCGGGCCCTTGGCCAGCAGGATGATGTTCACCTGGCTCATGTCGTAATCCGCAAAAAAGACGGTCCGCGTGTCGATCTCCTGCTCCACCCATTCCCTGGGTTCCGGGTAGGGCTTAAGCTCCCCGGGCACCGCATGGTACTGGTCAATGACCCTGGTCACTTCAGGCAGTTCCGCACTGCCATAGTAGAACATCCGGTGCTTGTAAGCATACATGTCTTTCATCAGGTCGGTGAGCACGGCCGGGTCGAGCGCCCTCAGTTCCTCCTCCGGGATGATGTTGGTGAATGGATTGTCGGGACCATATTTCCCATAGCTGTAAAGGCCGCTCCAGAGGATGGTGCCCTTGTTCAGCTTGGCGTCCTTGCGCCGTTTCAGAATGCCGTCGATGTAATTCCCGTAGGCCTCCTGGTCGGGCTGGGCGCTTGAAATGACATGCTCCAGCAGTTCAACTCCCTTTTCGAAGGATTTACCCAGTCCGGAAACATACACATAGCATCTGTCATTGCTCGAGTATACATTCATCGAAATGCCGTGCCGGAAGAATTCCTTCTGAAGTTCCTCCGCACTGTACTTGTCGGTCCCGAGGTAGGGCAGGTACTCGAAAGCCAGGGGCAGCAGGATGTTGTGGTCCTTCCCCATGTCGATGATGTACTGGAGGTTGAACAGGTCGTTGGTCTTGTTGCGGATGTAACTTACCTCCACGCCCGAGCCGAGCTCAGCCTGGTCGACCTGCTCCCCGAAGTCAACGAAGACGGGTTCAATGGGATCAGCTTCCAATTTCATGAATTCGGACAAGTACTGCGACTGGTCCTCCCTGTTGATCTCGATGGGCGTGATCTGGGGCTTATCCACCTTGACAAGGTCCTTGTTCTCGCCGGTGCGCTTGTACACCACCACGTAATTGTCCCTGTAGCTCTCATTGGCATACTTCACCAGGTCCTCCTTGGTGATCTTCTCCAGTTCATCCAGGAAGGAGAGCTTGGTTGCATAGGGCTTCCTTTTGATGAAGACATCCATGTAACCGTAGACCCTCGAAAAGTTGCTTTCCTCCCGCCTGATTTCCGACAGCCGCATGTCGTTGATCACAGCCTGTATCATCCAGTCGTCGAACTCGCCCCGCTTGATCTTTTCCAATTCGCCCAGCAAAAGGTCCTTCACTTCCTCCAGGGTCTGACCTTCCCGCGGGCGCCCGTAGAAATTGTGGATCCCGTAATCGCGCATGAAATAGGCATAGGAACCGGCCCTGAGGACCTTTTGTTTCTGGTTGAGGTCTATGTCGATCAACCCCGCCTGGCTGTTGGAAAGGATATTGTCGATGAGCGTGACATACTTCTGATCTGGCGTGTTGTCGCCGGGCAAGCGGAATGCCAGTGCCACGGACGCGGCGTCAGGTCCCACCACCTCCTTCTCGACAGGAGCCTCAATGGGCTCTTCCTCCGGCTGAACGATCTCTGGTAGGTCAGGGTTGGGCTCCATGGCACCGAAATATTTGTCGACCAGCACGATGGCCTCATCCGGATCGATGTCGCCGGCGAGGGCGACGGCCATGTTGTTCGGCCGGTACCAGGTGTTGGCAAAGGCGTAGATGTTGACCATCGAAGGGTTCTTGAGGTGCTCGGGCAGACCGATCACGTCGCGACCGTAGGGATGATTGGGGAAAAGCCCGCTGAAAAGGGCATTGCTGGCCCGGGACCCATCCATGTCCTGGTACATGTTGAACTCCTCGTACACGGTCTCCAGCTCGGTGTGAAGCAGACGGAGCACGATGTCGTTGAAACGTTCGCTTTCGAGCTTCAGCCATTTCTCAAACTCATTCTTCGGTATGTCGTTGATATAGACCGTCGACTCATAAGAGGTCCCCGCATTGGTGCGCTTGGCCCCCAGGGAGGATACCAGCTTGTCGTACTCATTGGGGGCCACGTAGGCCGCAGCAAGTTGCGACAGGCTGTCGATCTGGCGGTAAATCGCCTTCTTCTCCAAGGCATCCTCCGTCGAACGGTGGGCCTCGAAAAGGTCGGAGATCTTATCGAGCAGGGCCTTTTCAGCCTCCCAGTCCAGGGTCCCGATCTCATCGGTCCCCTTGAACATCATGTGCTCGAAATAGTGCGCCAGACCCGTGGTCTCCACCGGGTCGGAAGTGGAACCCGCCCTGACCCCGATGAGGGTGGAGATCCTCGGCTCATCGGCATTGTAACTCAGGTATACTTTCAAACCGTTCTCCAGGGTATATATCCGGGCATCGGCAGGATCGTTGGTCACATATTCATAGGTATATCCATTCCTGTCAACGGCAGTTTTGGTTACGTATTTGTCTGCCGGAGCACATCCGGAAAGAAAAAGGATTGTGATGGCCATGGCCGCGGCCAGGCCACTCAGGGATTGCCTCTTGTAATGCTGCATCGTGATGATTTTTAAGTTTGACTTGCAATGTTCCCGCCGGTGCGGATAACCGGATCTAAAAATAAAGAAAATAGGAACTGGAAGTCTTCTAAATTAGCACGATGATCCGCAATGGCCCCATTCTTCCCAAAACGGGGAGGAACGGCCCGTCCCATCACGGCAACGGTTCATCCGCATGATCCGGGGGTTCGGCAAGCCCGGGTTGGAATTCCCTCCTGCCTGTTGGATATTTGCATCCGAAATAACATATTGACGATCCATGAAAACTTCAAATTGTGAGCCCATGAAAAAGGAGATGTCCCGGACCGGCATTAGGACAGGTCAAAAAAATGGAATAATTTTGCAGGAAAGTCGTTCCGTAAATAC
This sequence comes from uncultured Bacteroidales bacterium, assembly GCA_964386225.1. Classification (GTDB taxonomy): domain Bacteria; phylum Bacteroidota; class Bacteroidia; order Bacteroidales; family JAADJA01; genus JAADJA01. The sequence continues at coordinate 20,811 of CAYLTG010000010.1, read as the reverse complement.
AAATGATTCTGACATGAACAAGATCCTGATATACTTCCTCCTTTTCACACTCGGTTCCGGGCTGCATGCCCAGGACGACGACAGCTACATCATGGTTATGGTGAAGCAGAAAAAGGCCTTCAGGATGGCCCGGAGCGTGCAGGATTTCCAGGATCTGGCCAACACCTTCGAGCGCATTTCAAACGCCGAGACCGATCAGTGGCATCCCCTGTATTATGCCGGTTTGTGCTATATCAACATGAGCCTGGTGAATGACGACCCGGGGATGAAAGATACCTATCTCGACCAGGCCCAGGAATTCATCGACCGTGCCATGGAGATCTATCCCGACGAATCCGAACTCTATGTGCTTCAGGCCCTGTCATACCAGGCAAGGATACAGGTGGACCAGGAGGCAAGGACCGCCGTGTTCGCCCGGAAAGCGGAGGAGGCCCTTGCCGCGGCAAAGGATTACAATGCCGACAACCCCAGGATCTATTACCTGCTGGCCCTGAACCAGCTTCACACCTCCGGCGGCAGCGGAGACAATATGGAATCGGCCTGCGAGAACTTCAAGATCGCGGGCGAAAAATTCAAGAGCCACCGCCCCGAACATGTTCTCTCCCCGACCTGGGGAGGGGAGCGGAACGATGAGTTCTATGCACGTTTCTGCAACGAACCGAAGTAGCTCCTCCCATGAAGAAGTCGAATATCCGCAGCCTGGATTTCTGGCTGGGCCATGCCAGGGACCTGGTGATCGTCATGCTGATCGGGAACGTCATCTCGTTCCTGTTCGATCCCGACCTCGAAAATTTCTGGGAACGGATCAGGTGGGGCTCCCTCTACAGCCTTTTCATCGGTGGGATCCTCTGGAAAGGAAACCAGTATATCGGGTTCAACCTGGGAAGGAAGATCGACATGCACGACCGGCCATACCGAGCGCTGGCCTGGAACCTCACCGTCATGTTCTTTTTCTCCCTCGCGGTCATCGTGGCGGTAAACTACATCTGGTTCGTGCTCATTTTCGACTGGACACCGGAAAGGCTGTTCACCCGGGGCCTGGTCACCATGCTGTTCGTATTCCTGATCACGGTGATCATCACATCCATTTTCTATTCCATCGGTTTTTTCAGGGCCTGGCGGGAATCGGCCGTGAATGAGGAAAGGCTCCAGAAAGAAAGCATCAGGCACCAGTACGAGGCGCTCAGGAACCAGGTGAATCCCCACTTCCTGTTCAACAGCCTCAATTCGCTGACCTCCCTCGTCCACCAGGACCAGGACCAGGCGGTCAGGTTCATCAAACAGCTCTCGGAGGTGTACCGGTATGTCCTTGAGCAAAGGGATAATGAACTTGTGCCCCTGGACGATGAACTGCGCTTCACCGAAAGGTATGTGTTCCTTCAGCAGATCCGGCACGGCGACAGCCTGAAGGTGAAACTCGCCGTCAATGAGCGCAAAGGCAGGATGGTGGTCCCTGTTTCCCTCCAGGTGCTGGTGGAGAATGCCATCAAGCACAATGTGGTTTCGGAGGAGAGCCCGCTGGAGATCACGATCACCGACCTGGACGACGCCCTGCTCATCCGCAACAACCTGCAGCCGCGAAAGTCCCTGAACGAATCGGGCGGCATCGGGCTCAGCTCCCTGAGAAAGCGGTATGCCTTCCTGACCGACAGGGAGGTAATCGCAAGAGAGACCCGGGGCAGCTTCGAAGTGGAACTCCCTTTCATCAAAACACCGAAACCATGAACGTTCTGATCGTAGAAGATGAAAAACTTGCCGCCGACCACCTGGCGGACCTGGTTCGCCGCTACGACAGCCAGATCAACATCCTGGCCAGGGTCGATGCCGTGAAGAAGGGAGTGGAGTGGTTCTCCCACAACCCGCAGCCCGACCTGGCCTTCTTCGATATCCAGCTGGCCGATGGGCTGAGCTTCGAGATCTTCGAGCAGGCCGATGTGCACTGCCCGGTGATCTTCACCACCGCTTTCAATGAATATGCCCTCAAGGCATTCAAGGTGAACAGCGTCGACTATCTCCTGAAACCGCTCGACTACGGGGAACTGGCGGCAGCCCTGGAGAAATTCAGGCGCAACAGGAGCACTTACGGGAACCCTGCATATCAGCAGATGATCGATAACGTGCTCGGAATGCTGTCGGACAATTACAAGAAACGGTTCATCGTGAGGGTGGGGGAGCACATCCGCTCCGTTCCCGTATCAGGGATCCTCTATTTCTTCAGCCTGGAGAAGGCTACGTTCCTGCATACGAAAGACAATCACAACTACGTGCTGGATTACTCCCTCGACCAGGTGGAAGAGATGGTCGATCCCGTCAATTTCTTTCGGATAAACAGAAAATACCTCGTGGCCATGGAAGCCATCGAGGATATCATCACTTATTCAAACAGCAGGCTGAAGATCGAACTGAAGGACCACAAGGAGATGGATGCCATCGTGGCGCGGGAGAAGGTTTCCCGGTTCAAAAGCTGGCTCGACCGCTGAGATGACCCGGATCAGCACATCTTGACGATCATTTCGCCCCAGGTAGCCCTTTTCCTGATGAGAAACTTATTTTCGGTGCCTTGCTTCGTGACAATGTTCAGCCCCGAAGGGAAAAGGAATTTCTCATTGAAGAACAGCACATCTTCTATCTCGGAAGGGTAGATCTCCAGGTCGGGATGTGCCGTCCCGTTGGTCTCGGGCTTGAAATAAATGCGCTGTGTGGTCAGGATGAGCTTGCCCTTCACCGGGCTGCCGTTTGCCATGTACCTGCCGTCGCCGGCTTTGACCACCATTTCGTTGGGATTAAGTGCTATTCTCATGATCCAGGTTTTTTGGTCCATCGTATGCCCAACCGGCTGCCACTGTTGTGCCAAAATAATTAACTCGCTGATCCTGCGGCAACTTCAAGTCAGGCCTTGCATAGGATAGGACGCCGCATGTTCGCATTTGTTACAGGGGTGTCCGGAAAAATCCCGTCTTCACTCTTGCGGATCATCGTGGAGCATCGGCCGGGTGTGGATCAAGGTCATTACCTCCTTGTATTTGTCGTTGGGGATGGGAACGGAAAGCACATAATGGACGATCCGCCAGTCATGCCCCCTTTTGAGCAGGACGCCTGAGCCGCGCAGGGTGCCTTTCCCGTATTTCAGCAGCTCATCGAACCAGGCGATCTTCCCGTCATCCGAGAAGTAGACGTTGCGGCTCATCTTGCTGAAGGCCCATCCCTTGCGTTCGTTGAAATAGGGGGTCGACCAGTCATAGAATTGCTGTCGTGTCCATATCTCGGATGAATCGGTACCGATATAGACGCTCTCATCATCCAGGGCATCAAAATAGGCTTGCTGGTCATTGTCGGCGGCAGCCTTGTGCCAGTTGTCGAGGAGCGAATGGATCTCCTCGGCCGGTCCTCTCTGGCCTAACGTACAGGCGGACAGGAGGGTAAAAACAAATGTCAGGAATCTTTTCATGGCAAGTATGGTTTATTCATATTTGATGGCATCCACCGGGTTGACCATCGCCGCCCTGACCGCCTGGTAAGCGACCGTCAGGAGCGCAATGACGAGTGCGGCCAGCGCGGAGAGCACGAAAATCCACAAGTTATCGGAAATGCGGATGCCATAGGCAAAGTTGCCAAGCCATTCATGCATGAACAGCCAGGCAAGGGGCCAGGCAAAAACATTGGCCAGGACGACCCATTTGGAGAATTGTTTCGACAGCATCAGCACGATGGATTGGACACTTGAGCCCATCGCTTTCCGGATCCCGATCTCCTTGCGCTTCTGCTCGGCATTGTAGGAAGCCAGCCCGAACAAGCCCAGGCACGCAATGACGATGGCGACCAGGGTGAAATAGAGGAAAAGCTCTCCCACTCTCTTCTCCGCCCTGTAAAGGCGGTCGAAATCATCTTCCAGAAAATAATAATCAAATGGCATGCTGGCTTCCAACTGCTGCCATTCCCTCCTGATCTGCTCCACATAGGTGCGCGGGTCGCCGGCCGCAAGCCTGGCAATGAGGAACCGGTCATTGTCGGGACCGAGAAACATGATCCCGGGTTCGATGACATCATGGAGCGACCTGAAATGAAAATCCTGCACCACGCCCACCACGGTCAACTCAAAGGCGCCGGTCCTTCTGAACCCGGTGATCTTCTTGTTCAGCGGCTCGTCCCAGCCCAGCTTCCGGGCCAGGGTCTCGTTGATGATGGCAGCGGCGGTATCGGTCGACAGATCCCTCGAGAAATCACGGCCCATGACGATGGTCATTTGAAGGGTCCTGACAAAATCGGGATCCACCTCGTTGTTGAAGATGATCACCGGGTTGTTATCATCGTGCCCTTCCGGGATGAATCCCGATCCGTCCATGTCGCGCCCCGGCACAAACCTCGAGGAGGTGATGCCCGTCACAAAGGAAAGGTTGCTCAGCTCCGTTTTGATCAGCTTCGCCTTGTCGAACATCTGCTGGCCGCGAAGGGGTATGATCACAACATGCTCCTTGTCGAAGCCCAGCTTCTTGTTGATTATAAAATCCAACTGACGGTATACGAAAAGGGTGGACACGATCAGGAAGATGGAGATGGAGAACTGCACGATCACAAGAATGTTCCTGACCGTGGTCTTTCCCGGGCTCCTTATCATGGTCCCTTTCAGTACCCTGACCGGTTGAAATGCCGACAGGTAAAAAGCCGGGTAACTGCCGGCCAGAATGCCGACAAGGAGGACGAGGGCCAGCAGGAGGACCGCCGGTCTCCAGCTGCCGAAGAATTGTATGGTCAGTGCCTTGTCCAGCAGGTGATTGAAGGTCGGCAGGCTGACCTCCACCAGGATCAGGGCCGCCAGCAAGGCCAGCAGGCTGAAGATCATGGATTCGCCAATGAACTGAAAGATCAGCTGCCCGCGGTAGGCGCCCACCACCTTCCGAATGCCCACCTCCCTTGCCCGCTTCACCGCCCTGGCCGTGGAGAGGTTCATGAAGTTGATGCATGCGATGAGGAGGATGAAGACGGCAATCGCGGTGAATGCGTAGATGTAGGCGATGCTGCTGTTGGCCTCTATTTCGGCCATCAGGTTGGAGTGCAGGTGTATCCGGGTGAGGGGTTGGAGGTACGGCTCGAAACGGATGTTCTCCAGTTCGGTCAGGTCGGTCATGTACTTCAAGTACAACCCGGGAAAAGCCTTTTCCACCTCTTCCGGGTCCGCATCCCTGGCAAGGACCACGTAGGTATAGAGGGAAAGCGAACCCCAGTTGGAATAGGCTTCGGCGCCGTTCATTTCGATCAGGGTCGAAAAAGAAGCGAGTGCCTGGAAATGGAAATGTGAATTCAGGGGCGGGTCGGCAACCACGCCGGTGACCTTGAAGGAGGCGTTGTTGTTCATGCGTATCACCTTCCCGACGGGATCGGCGCCCTCAAAGAACTTGTCCGCCACCGTTTTGGTGAGCACCAGGCTGTAGGGCTCGGTCAGCGCCCTGGAGGGGTTGCCCTGCAGCAGGTCGAACGAGAACACATCGAAGAAGGTTGAATCGACGAAAAGCAGGCCCTCCTGGTAAAAGCTCCTTTCCTCGTAGGAGAAGTGTACGCTCTGTGGGAACTCGTCCACGCGGGTGAAAGTGATGATCTGAGGTATCTCCCTCACCATGGCCTCGCCGGTGGGGGGTGCCGAAACCGCCACATTGAGCGCGTCACCGGCCACCATGCCGTTCACGCTGACCCGGTAGATCCGGTCGGCCCGCGAATGAAAACGGTCGTAACTGAGCTCATCCGCGACGTGCAGCATTATGAGGATAAAGGCTGCAAAGCCAATGGCCAGGCCCAGGATGTTGATGATGGAATAACCCTTCTGCCTGAACAGGTTCCTGAATGTGGCGATAAGGTAGTTACGGATCATAGTCACAGATCATGCCGGTAAGGCATTCTTCATGCGGACGGATGGCACCTTGCCCATAGGACACGATCCCGGCAAATATCGGGCATCAGGACGATATCCTTTCCCGGCGCCTGAACATGAGCGGTATGTTCCCATTGTCGGGAGCACCGATCTCGATGAGTTCCCAGTCCTTCTCCTTGTCCTCGATGTAATGCTTCAAAACGGTGACCTTGTCCTTGGGCGGCACATCATTGCGTTCCCAATTCAGAAGTTCCACCTTGTAGTGGATGGTCTTTCTCTTTCCGTTGATGCTGACCTCTATCTCGACGTTCTGTTCCGGTTCAACGTCCGGGATCAGGATTACAACTTCTCTCATGGCTTGACATGTTTAAACTGGCTTACCGGTCTTCTCGTTTGTTTGTACTGCTATTCCTTCTTCTCTTCGTGTCTGTAGTAGATCTTGCTGACGATCTTCCATCCCTCTTCGAACTTGTACAGGGAAAGGTAATCGGTGAAGATCAGCTTGTTTCCTTTGTAGAGTTCCACCTTTGCCACTGCGGCACTCCCGGTGATGTCGATCATGGGGAATTTTCCGCTGACGACTTCATCGGGTTCCGGCGGTGTGGGGTCTTCCTTCAGTTTATTCTCATGGTACTGGACCCAGCTGTAAATGGGCCACTTTGTCAGCTCGTCGTTCCTCACCCCCAGCAATTCGAACCCGGGATGGAATCCGGCTTCGATGTCGGCAACCGGCCCCTTGTTCTGCAAGCCGTTGACATAAGAGGTGGTGATCACCTTTTTGATCGTTTCTTTTTCTTGTTCCTCGCCGGCCTGGAGGCCCATGGAAAGGAGGAGGCTGCAGGCAGCCAGGATCATATATCTATTCATCATGTTCATCATATTTTAACGGTGCTGACGCGTCCCTTAATGTTCTCATTGATGATCTGTCCGTCGAACAGCCTGACGATGCGCCGGGCATACTCGGCATCCCGCTGTGAGTGGGTGACGATCACGAGTGTAGTTCCGTTCTGGTTCAGTTCCTCGAGCATGTTCATGACCTCTTCGCCGTGCGCGGAATCGAGGTTCCCGGTGGGCTCGTCGGCCAGGATCAGTTTGGGTTTGGCGACCACGGCCCGGGCCACCGCCACACGCTGCTGCTGCCCGCCCGACAATTGCAGGGGGAAATGTTTCTTGCGATGGCCGATCTTCATGTATTCCAGCACTTCCTCCACCCGCTGCTTCCGTTCCGATCCCTTCATGCCCAGGTAGATGAGTGGCAGTTCAACATTCTCGAAAACATTGAGCTCATCGATCAGGTTGAAGTTCTGGAATACGAAACCAATGTTCTCCTTCCTCAGTTTCGCCCGTTGCTTCTCAGAAAAATCCGAGACCTCATGGTCCAGGAAGAAATACTCCCCGGAAGTGGGGTTGTCAAGCAATCCAAGAATGTTCAGCAGCGTGGATTTACCGCAGCCGGAAGGCCCCATCACGGCCACGAATTCACCTTGTTTGATCTCGAATGAGACCTGGTTCAGGGCCGTGGTCTCTACCTCGTCGGTACGAAAGACCTTTGTCAGATTTGTGGTTCTTATCATGATTACTATATTTGATGGTTGTTGTGCATATTGCGTATTTCCGTGGTTTAGCGGAAGACCAGCTTCTCTTTGGCCCCGAACGAATCATAGGATGAGATGATGACCTCCTCCCCGGGCTCCAACCCTTCCATGACCTCATAGAAGTTGGTGTTCTGCCTGCCGATCCGGATGCTTCTCTTGGAGGCAAAATCGCCCGTGGGATTTACGACATAGATCCAGTTCCCTCCTGTTTCCTGGAAGAAGCCGCCCCGCTTGACGATCACCGCATCGCTGGCGCTGCTGAACGACAAGCGCAACTGAAGTGTCTGGCCGCGCTTGATCTGGTCCGGCTCGTCGCCTTCGAAGAAAAGGTCCACCTGGAACGACCCGTTGGTCACATCCGTGTAGATCTTCTGAATGGCGAGCTGGTAGGTCTGGCCTGCAAAATCGAACTCCGCTTCCTGCCCGATATACACACGGGAGATATAGCGTTCATCGATGTTCGCGCGCAACTTATACCCGTCGCGCATGTCGATCTGCCCCAGGTGCTCGCCTGCCGATTTGGTTTCGCCGATCTCAACGCTGAACGAGGAGAGCTGACCATCCGTCGGGGCCTTGATATAAAGGTTTTCAAGGTTCTGGCGAAGCATGTCGAGGTTCTCCTGCATGCGGTCCATGGTGGCCTCGATCTGCCGGCTCCGCGTCACGGCGCTGATGGAGTCGAGTTTCTTCAGCTCGATGGAAATTGCCAATTGCTTGATGGTGTATTTGTTGTCGCGCTCGGCATCTTCGAACTCCTTCTGGGAGATCACATCCTCCTCATACAGTTTTTTCATGCGCTCAAAGGCGATCGTAGCCTGGTCGATCTTGTATTCCAGCTCCACGATCTCCTGCTGGCGGTAGAACTTGTTCTGCTCCAGCCCGATCTTGGTGTTCTGCAGGTTGTTGACAGCCTCGAATATCCTGGTTTCCTGTTCCATCAGGCTCAGCTCCATGTTGGCATTGGCCAGTTTCAGAATGGTGTCCCCCTTTTTGAGCATGGCCCCGTCCTCCACATACACCTTTTCGACAAACCCGCCCTGCACGGCATCAATGTAAATGGTATTCTTGGGGAAGACGACCCCATCAACAGGTATGAATTCCTGGAACTTGCTTTCCAGCACCGAGGCGATGGTCACCTGCGACCTGTCGACGTACAACTTACTGCGCTTGTCCCTGAATGCAAGGAGGTAGAGCAGGAAAAACGCAAATGCCGCGATGGCTGCAATGTTGAGTATTTTCCGCGTTGTCCATTTTTTCTTTTCTATGACTCTGTCCATTCCCATAAGGCAAGATTATCTGTTGTGTCCGTTGTAATCAAAAACAGGAACTATCATTCTTCACTGACTTCACCAGTAGCTCCAATATTATGCCATTGATATCAGATTGCTGATTTTCAGGAGCTTTATCGTGCTGTCACGGGTGCTCAAAGGTCACATTGTTCGGTGTCGGCCAGCACTTGTACACTTGCGAACAACCATTTATTCGTACTTTATGGCATCCACCGGGTTTCCCCGGGCGGTCCGGATAATGAAGAAGCTGATCGTCAGGGTGCCGAGGACGACACTGAACAGTCCCGCATAGATGAACGTGGTCCAGCTCAGGTCCTTGAAATAGACGAACTCCGACTCCAGCCAGACGGAGAGCCTCCACCAGGCCACCGGCACGGCGAGCAGAAACGCCAGGATGAAAAGGCTGATAAAATCCCTGTAGAGGTGGTAGAGGATGCTGGCCACGGTGGCGCCATGGATCTTCCGGATACCGACCTCCCGGGTCTTCAGTTCGGCCACGAAGGAGGAAAGACCCAGCAACCCTAGCAGGGCCAGGATGATGGTGAAAAGGGTGCCCACCCGGATCACGGTGGCGGTCTGCTCATCGGCGTAGTAGGTATCCCGGAGGCGGTCGTTCATGTATTCATACCGGAAGGGAATGGCTGCGCCGAATTCCTCCCATGTCTCCGCGACAAACCGCAGCGTCATGTCCTGGTTCTCCTCGCGAAGGCGGAGGGTGAGAAGGTCTCCCGGGGTTTCCTGGACGAAGAGCAGGATCGGTTCTATGGCATTGTGGAGGGAACTGAAATGGAAATCCTTAAGCACGCCGATGACCTTCAGCATGCGGCCGCCCGAGCCATCCTGCCCGTATCCGTAGTGGATCCGCTTACCGATCGGGTCCTGCAGCCAGCCAAACTCGAAGGCAGCGGTCTCATTGATCAGGACAGCCTCCAGGCTGTCCGTGCCCATCGTCCTGTCAAAATCCCGTCCCTGCATGATCTCCATCCGGTATGTACTGCAGAAGTCGTAATCTGTTTCCATGAACAGCACCGACCTTTCGGTCATGCCCTCCTCCTGTTCAATGCGCATGGACATGATCAGGCGCAGCAAGCCGGGTACTCCTGTTGAATTGGTGACTCCCAGGATATTCGGGTTCTGGAGAAGCTGCTGTCTGAAAGATTCCATGCGTTCTTCCATGTTGGATTTCCCCAGCTGGACGAGGACGAGGTTTTCCTTCTCGTAGCCAAGGTCCTTCTCCCTGAGAAAATCGAGCTGCCCGGAGACCACCATGGAGGAGATGATCATGAAAACGGCGATGAAAAACTGTACGGTCACAAGCACCTTCCTGAGGTTTCGGCTGACCTTGCCGGTACTGCTGACCCTTCCCTTAAGGACCTCTGCGGGCTGGAAGGAGGAAAGGTAGAACGCGGGGTAGGTGCCCGAAACGATCCCCACTAGGAATGCAACGCCGGCGATCCCGGCAAAAACAAGGAGGTTGTCGCGAATGCTGAAGCTGATCTCCTTGTCGGCAAATTCATTGAAATCGCCTATGAAAAGGCCCACCAGGATGACGGCCAGGGCCAGGGCGGCCAGCGACATGGCGAGCGACTCACCCATGAACTGCTTGATGAGCTGCATCCGGTCGGCACCCATTACCTTTCGCACCCCGACCTCCTTCGCCCGGCTTGCCGAGCGGGCGGTAGCCATGTTCATATAGTTGATGGAGGCCAGGAGAAGGATAAAGACCGCTATGGCGGAGAAAATGACCAGGTAGGCCTTATTGCCGCTGGGCTGCTCTGCAATGAGCCCTTGCCTGAAATGGGTATCTTTCAGGGGGGAGTACATGAGCTCGAAACTGACGTTGAATTTCTTTCCGAGCGGTTCCATCTCCCTGACATAGAAGTCCTGGAATTTCTCACTGACAGATTCCATGGAAGCGTTCTCATGCAGAAGCACATAAGTGTAGAGGATCACCCGCCAGTAGCGGCTGGCCTTGCTGATGTTGTATACCTCCGGGTGGGTGGAAATGGAAATGAGGGCATCGTACCGGAGATGGGTATTGGCCGGCAGGTCCCTGATGACGGCAGTCACACGGTATCCCAGTTGATCGTCACCCGTAAGCAGCTTCCCCATGGGGTCCTCATCACCGAAATAACGGAGGGCGGTCGATTCGGTCAGGACGATGCTGTTTGGTTCGGTCAGGCATGTCGAGGGATTGCCCCTGATAAATTCGTGGGAGAACACGTCAAAATGTGTGGAATCGGCAAAGGCAAAGCGGTTCTCGTAGAATTTCCTGTCGCCATACCGGAAGAACTGTTCCTGCATGAGGTGTACACGGGCCAGGCCGATGATCTCCGGGATCTCCTCCTTCAATGCAGGACCAAGCGGAATGGGGAAGGTGGCGTATTTATCCGGATTGCCGTTGAGGATGAAGGTCGATTCAAGCCGATATATGCGCTCGTGGTTCCTGTAATGCTTGTCATAACTCAGTTCATCTTGCAAGTAGAACAGGATGAGGAGCGCTGCCGTCAGCCCGGTGGCCAGTCCCAGGATGTTGAAGAGCGTGTAGAATTTATTCCGCATGAAATTGCGGTACAGGCTCCTCATGTAGTTCTTCAGCATAACGGCTTAAAAATCAAATACCCCCTTTGGAATTCAACCGGTATCAACGACACATTCCCCGGGCTGCAGAGGGCAGGCAGCATCCGGGAAATGCAAAAGCCGGGTAAAGATAGGAATTAATAAGAATTCGTCCGAATAAATTGATGAGATACGCCCCGGGCAATACCATGGTCATGGAAGTGGGCGGCGGGGCGACCTCATTCGTATTTGATGGCTTGGACGGGATTGCCATTGGCAGCCCGCAGGATGTAGAAACTGATCGTGCCGAATCCGATGACAAATGAGAACAGGCCGGCGATGACAAAATATGACCAATGCATGGATTGATGGTAGACGAAGCTTGAGTCGAGCCAGATGTCCAGCCTCCACCACGCCAGGGGTATGGCGATGAGGAAGGCGATGGCGATGAGCAGTGCAAACTCCCGGTAAAGCAGCCGGAGGATGCTCAGCACCGAAGCGCCTACGACCTTGCGGATGCCGATCTCCTTGGTGCGTTGCTCCGCGATGAAGGACGAAAGTCCGAGCAAGCCCAGCAGGGCGATGAAAATGGCAAGCACTGCGGCAATGAAGAAGATCGTGCTGATCTTCTCCTCTGCCTGGTACATGTCGTCCATTTGCTCATCCAGGAAGAAGTAGTCAAACGGTCTCCTGGCATTGAATTCATTCCATTTGCCCTCGATGTATTCCAGGGCCTCCCTTCTCCTGTCGGGGTTGACCCGGCAGGTTAGCAGGTATCCCCTGAAATCACTGATGAAAATGATGAGGGGCTCGATCCGGTTGTGAAGGGAGCGGAAATGGAAATCCCTGACCACTCCAATGACCTTCATCATCCGGATATCACTCTCCTGGCCTTCAATTTCGAGTCCGTACTGGATCTTTTTGCCGATGGGATCGTCCTCCCATCCGTATTCCCGCATGGCCGTTTCGTTGATCAGGACCGCTTCCCTGCCATCGGTGCCCATTTTACGGTCGAAATTCCTTCCCGCAACGATCTCAAGGCCAAGGAGGTCCACGTAATCAAAATCGGTCTGCACCAGCATGGTGGAGTATTCTTCCATCTCCCCTTCATGCTCGAATTTCAGCACCTGGATCCAGTTGATGCGCCCGGGCACCCCCGTCGTATTGGATACGGCCAGGATGTCAGGGCTGTTGAGCAGCTCCTTCTTGAAGACCTCGGTCTTGTTGCGGAATGTCGTATCCTGGATCTCCATGACCACCAGGTCGGATCCGTTGAAGCCCAGGTCCTTGTTCTTGAGGAACCGGATCTGGGAAGAGATCACGATCGTACCGATGATCATGAAGGTGGCGATGGCGAACTGAAAGATCACCAGGAGCTTCCTGAACAGCCCGCTTTGCCTCGAGTTGGCGCCCGCACTTCCCTTGAGCACCCTGACAGGCGCAAAGGAAGAGAGGTAAAAGGCCGGATAGCTTCCTGAGATGACCCCGGTGAAAAGGGTGATCAACAACACTTCCAGAAAGATCATCGGATTATTCAAAAGGCTGAAATCCAATGATTTTCCTGCTATGTTATTGAAGTCGGGCATCAGCAGCGAAACCAATACGATGGCAATTAGCAGTGCCACCAGCGACAGGCTGACGGATTCGCCGATGAATTGCCTGACCAGCTGTCCCCTGACCGCACCATGAACCTTCCGGATGCCCACTTCCCGGGCCCTCTTGGCCGACCTCGCGGTAGCCATGTTCATGTAGTTGATGGCGGCGATGGCAAGCAGGAAAAAGGCCACCGCAGAAAAAATGATGACATAGGATTTGTTGCCGGTGGGAAGTTCGGCCCCAAGTCCTTTGCGAAAGTGGGTTTCGGCCAGGGGGGTCGACATCAGGTTGAATGAGGCATTGACCTGGTCACCGAGGGGTTTCATGTATTTGTCGTAGAAGGGCTGGAACTTCTCGTGGATGCTGCTCATGCTGGAATTTTCACGCAGCAGGACATAGGAATACATGCCCAGGTTCCAGAACCTTGCGGGCTCCATGCTGTTGAACTGGTCCACACCCACCTCCTCAGCGATCGACATGCCGGAGATCAGCGCATCAAATCGCAGGTGGCTGTTCAAGGGCTGGTCCCTCATCACCCCGGTCACCTGGTAGCTGCGTCCGCTGCCCGACGTCATGTATTTACCCATGGGGTTCTCCTGGCCGAAATATTTGCGGGCGATCTTCTCGGTGATGACGATGGTCTTGGGAAGGGTCAGGCAGGTGCGGGGGTTTCCCTGGACCAGCTCATACGTGAAGACATCGAAGAGCGTGGAATCGGTAAAAAAGAAATAATCCTCATAATATTCGATCTCACCCACCCGGAACAGGGTGTTGTCCGCCCCGAAGAACCGGCAGTATGATTCGATCTCGGGAAATTCCAGCTTCAGCGCAGGCGCCATGGGGTTGGGAACGATCGCGAACTGGTCGTGCCTGCCGCTGATGGTAAAATCAGCCTCGAGTCGGTAGATCCGTTCGTGTTTCACATGATACCTGTCGTACGACAATTCATCCTGCACATAAAGAAGGATGAAGATGGCCGCAGCAATGCCGATGGAAAGGCCTATGATATTAATGGCCGTGTAGAACCTGTTGCGCTTGATGTTCCGGTAGAGGCTGATGAGATAATTCCATGCCATGGCTATTGATTTTTTCTGGTTTCAACTAATCGAAAGAACATCCCTGCCCGGCAGGAAACAGAGTCGGCCCCGGGCAGAGGACGGGGGTACCTGGGCACAGGCGCGGTGACCATCGGTCTCAAGCTATTCATACTTCAGGGTGATTACAGGATTGGTGTGGGACGCCATGTATGCCCTCGTGCTGGCGATGAGCATGGCCATGCCGAGTGCAATGAAGGCGGAAGAGATGAATACGAGCCAGTTGAAGGACGTATGGTACGGGAACCTGTTGAGCCAGTCGTCCATGAGCATCCAGCTGATGATCCAGGCGAGCACACTGGCCACTGACACCAGTGCGATGAACTCACCCGTCATGGTATAGATGATCTTCAGGGTTGTGGCGCCAAGCACCTTCCGGATGCCGATCTCTTTCGTCCTCTGCTCAGCCATGAAGGATGCCAGTCCGATAACACCGAGCGCGGCGATGAACATGATGATGAAGGTGAAGAGCAGGGAAAGCCTGCTGAGGTTCTCTTCGTCCTTGTACAATTGCGCCAGCTCGTCCTCCAGGAAAAAATATTCAAAGGGCCGTTCAGGGGCCACATCCTCCCATTTCTCCCGGATGTACGGCAGGGCCTGGGGTTCGCTCCCCGGCTTGATCCGTATGACCATGTACTTGAGGAACCAGTTAATCTCGCCCGGTATCTCCTTCATGTTGAGCACAAAGGGCCCCGCCTTCTCGTGCAGGGATGTCTGGTGGAAGTCCCTGAAAACGCCGATCACCTTCTCGTCCCCGTTGAGGGATCTGAATTTCCTGCCCAGGGCCGATCCCGGGGTCTCCCATCCCATGTGCCGTACCATGGCCTCATTGATCAGGATCCCCTTCTCGGGGTCCGTCTTGTTGGCCTCATGGTAATCGCGGCCCGCCACCAACGGAATATCAAAGGTCTCCAGGAAACCATACCGGACCACCAGGGCCGGGTAGAACTGCCAGTGGTCCTCCGGGAACCCTTCGGGCCTGAACTCATGGGTGTTGTGGGCAGACCCGAAAATATCGTCCATGGCCGTCACATGTGAAATGTGGGGGCTTTGAAGCAGGACCTTCCGGTAGTCCTCGTATTTGCTGACCACAGGGGTATTGTTGATGGGGAGTACGATGATGTTTTCCTTGGTGAAGCCCAGGTCGGCATTCCGCATGTAATGGAGCTGCTCACGGATGATGATGGTGGCGATGATCAGGGAGATGGAAATGGTGAACTGGACCACGACAAGGACCTTCCGTGCCATGCCGCTCCTGCCTCCCGCCCGCTGAACGGGCTTGAGCACCTGCAACGGATCGAATGCCGAAAGGTAAAATGCGGGGTAAATGCCTGACAGGATGCCGATCACGGCGGTCAGAAGCACGATGAGCAGGAGCTTTCCGGGTTGAAGCAGGTCATGGAACTGGATGCTCTTGTGGGTAAAAGTATTAAAAAGGGGAAGGATAAACTCAATGAGGATAAGCGCGATGATCACGGCGATAAAAGTAAGCATGACCGACTCGCCGATGAACTGCAATATGAGCTGGAGCCGGCTGGCTCCGGCCACTTTCTTGATCCCGATCTCCCTGGTCCTCTTGGCGGAGGTGGCCGTGGACAGGTTCACGTAGTTGATGATGGCGATCACCAGCAGGAAAACAGCGATCACCGAAAGGATCCATACGGAGTTCAGGTTCCCGTTGGGGGCCAGCTCATAGTCCAGGCGCGAAGTGAGGTGTATTGCGGTCAGCGGCTGAAGGTAAAGGGATACGTTGTCCTTTTCCGCATCAAAGAAATACTTGTCGATGTATTCCGGGAACCTGGCCTCAAGCTCTTTCGGGTCCGTATTCTTTTCGAGGAGCAAATAGGTCCAGCAGGGGTTCCAGACCCAGGTGCGGGGCAATGCGCCCCCGTATACCGCCCGCAGGGTGGACATGGAACCGAGGAAATCGAACCTGAAATGCGACTGCTCCGGTACATCCCTGATCACGCCCGTCACTTTCAGGTTCAGCGATGATTCGAACCGGATGACCTTGCCCATTGGATCCGCCGACCCGAAATACTTCCCGGCCGCCGATTCAGTGATCACTACCGAATTGCTTTCCTCCAGGGCGGTGGCCGGGTTCCCGCTCACAAACTCATGGTCGAAGATGCTGAAATAGGTGGAATCCGCAAAATAGAACCTTTTTTCATTGAACCGGTTCTCCCCGTATTCAACGAAGCTCCTGGGGGCCTGGAAATTATAGATCCGGACCACGTTCCGGATGCTTCCGGGGTATTCTGCCAGCATGGTGAAAGCCACAGGGAAGGGGGAACTGGCGGAATTTTCGCCCACACCCCCGAAATCGTGTACGTTGACCAAACGGTAGATCTGGTCGGCATTGCGAAAATGCCGGTCGTAGCTGATCTCGTCGGAATTGTAAAGATAAATGACCAGGAAACTGGCAATGCCCACGGCCAATCCCAGGATATTGAGAATGAAATAGGACTTCCGTTTGAGCAGATTCCTGAAAGTGGATACCAGGTAGTTCCTGAACATGCCGTGACTTTAACCCCTTGTTTTTTCATCTTCTGTGCCAAATAAGTCAAATCATTAGATGACAAACAGTTGTATATTGCTGACCCGGGTGATGACAGAGAAAGTGTTCGGGTGATTACATTCGATGTACACTTATGGACAGTGGAAGGGCCCTCAGCAATGGCGGGGGGCCCGTGGCCAGGGATCATGCAGTTTGCAGCTATTCCTTGCCGGACCATTTCCCGTCCATGGGGCCGGTGATGAACCGGAGTGACCGGGGCAGGATGTCGAATTCAAAAGGGGAATGTCCGAGCGACTCGCCATCCACCTCGAGCTGGATGGCCGGATCGGAGTCGATCCGGATCCGTTTCGCGGTGTAGGTGGCCACCTTGGGGTGATGAATGAAGGAACCGTCGTACAGGTTCTTGACCTCTTTGAGGACTGAGAACTTGCCAAGTTTCTTGATCAGTGTGACATTGAGGATCCCGTCGTCGGGGATGGCATCGGGCAGCTGCATCATGCCGCCGCCATTGTATTTGCAGATCCCCACGCTCAGGCTGAAGGTCTGGCTTTGGCGGGGCCGCTCGTCATCGTCAAGGAAAATGGACGTCCTGGAATGGGTATAGAAGAGCAGGCTGGTAAAAAGGTTCTTGAGGTAGATCAGCGGACCGCCGCGGCCATGGGCCTTGTCGCGGTTGGTCTTGGCCGCCACCACGGCATCGTACCCCATCCCTGCGACATTGATGAAATAGCGCGTATGCTCCTCGCCGGAACTCCGGTAGCGCACCCTGCCCACATCCTGAATGAAAGTGTTGTGCTTCCGGATCAGCTTTACCGCCTTCTTGTATTTGAAAGGAATGTTGAACATCCGGCACCAGTCGTTGCCCGTTCCCACCGGTATCATGCCCAGGGTGAATTCCCCGGCCGCGACCTCCGTTTGCTGAAAGATGCCGTTGACCACCTCGTTCAGGGTCCCATCCCCGCCGATGACGATGAACTTCCTGTATCCTTCACGGATGCATTCCCGGGTGATGGAAACGGCATGCTCCTTCTGACGGGTGAAGAATTCACGAAACCGGATCTGGTTCTCGCGCAGGTGCCTGGAAATGATCAGCCAGTCCTTCTCGCCCTTCCTGGTACCCGCATTGGGATTGACGATGGCGATCCAGCGGTTGTTCGCAATATTTCCAGCAGTTCCTGCCAATGAAGAAGAAATGAGATTAATAGCTACCCAACGGGGCACACAAATTTAATATTTTTTTGATTGGACCCCGGGCATGCCCGACGGCATGCAAGGATACCCCAATCCCCGGAACACAATAATTGATTACTTTTGCCGCCTGACCCCAGATTTTCATGACATGCCCGCTGACGGAATCACATTCAACCCAGTCGATAATCAAGTGCCCGGAGCGCGCGACATCCGGTTCTCCATCCTCATCCCCACCTGGAACAACCTGCCTCATTTGAAGTTATGTCTTGAAAGCATACGAAAGAACAGCAGGTATGAGCACCAGGTGGTGATCCATGTCAACGACGGCCGCGACGGTACGCTGGACTGGGTCAGGGAAAACCGGTTCTCCTATTCGCACTCCCCCGAGAATTCAGGCGTTTGTTTCGCATTCAATGCGGCGGCATCGCTTGCCAAATCGGACTATCTGTTGCTTGTCGATGACGACAACTACCTGCTTCCCGACTGGGACCACTGGCTGATCGAGGACATCCGGAAACTGGGGCACCCCTATTTCGCCATTTCAGCGACAAAAATAGAGCGGGTCAAAACCTTCAATCCCTGCGTGATCTCGCCATTCGATTTCGGCAGCGGCCCCGAGGATTTTGATGAGAAGCGGCTCCTGGAATCCTACGAGGACCTGTCGATCGGCGACTGGACAGGAAGCAGTTGGTACCCCATGGCCATCCACCGGCACGTATGGGACCTGGTGGGGGGCATGAGCATAGAATTCTCCCCCGGGATGTATTCCGACCCCGACTTCATGATGAAGCTCTGGAAGGCCGGGGTACGTTATTTCAAGGGCATCTCGCGCAGCAGGTCCTACCATTTCATGTCGAAAAGCGTCAGGAGGATCAGGAAGAACAACGGCAGGAAACAATTCCTGCTGAAATGGGGGATGAGCAACAGCACGTTCAGGAACCATTACCTGCGCATGGGCGAACCTTTCGCAGGATACAACCCTGAACCCGGGGCAACCCCCGCATTAAGGCTGAAAATGCTGCGCGACAGGCTGAAGATCCTATTTTCTGTTTGACCGCTGGTGGTGATAGGCTTTGACGTACTTCTGGAACGTCTCCATGGCGGTGATCCTGCATATGATGAACCCATATATCCCGTCCATGAAGCCGAGCTTCAGCACATAGTTCCGGAAGAATTTCATGGCGGGTTTCATGATCAGGAAATACTTCGGGATCCGTTTCCCCTGTTCGGCAAGGGCCTGGGCACTGAGCGTGCTGAATTTATTGGCCTGGAGGATATGGTCCTCAATGGTGTAGAATGAATAATGCAACAGATCGCCCTTCAAATGGCCGGTCGTGGCCCCTTCGATGAGCGTGAACCGCTCGTGGACCTTCCGTCCGACCCATTTCCCCTTGTTCCTGTCATACAACCTCAGTTTCTTGTCCGGATACCATCCTGAATGCTTGATCCATTTCCCGCAATAATTCGTCATGCGGTTCAGGAAATAGGCATCGCACTTCCAGTATTTCTTCACCGTCTGGATCGAACTCACCAATTGTCCCGACAATTCCTCATCCGCGTCCAGCGTAAGGATATGGTCATGGGTGGCATTCCGGTCGGCGAACTCATGCTGATCCATGTAATCGACAAACTCATGCTGAATGAAACGGGCACCGTAGCTGCGTACGATCTCTTCCGTGCGATCGGTGGAAAAAGAGTCCACGACCAGGATCTCATCGGCAACAGGCAGGGCACTTTCAATGCAGCGGCCAATGTTGCGTTCCTCATTGAGGGTGATGATGACAACCGAAAGTTTGGGCATTCCGATTTAAGTATGATGCGGATGCAAAGATAACGTACACTTGGGAAATTCATAAAAATTGAATGCATTTATGTGAAACCTCCGACCACAGGAGCCAGGAAATCGTGGACCATCTTCCGGCCCTTCCGGTTCAAGGCGCTTTAAAGTCAGCAATTCCATTTGTAAAAAATCACCTGACAGCAAGGGATCCAGTACATTTTTATACTTTTGTTTAAAATTATTTGGAAAAGATTAAACCTTTCCTCTCAAATCGTTGTTTTAATGATGGTTGTATAAATTTACAGTTAAATGGCCAACTATTCGATCAAAGACTTGGAGAACTTCACGGGCATCAAAGCCCATACGATACGCATGTGGGAGAAAAGGTACAATGTGGTGGAGCCGAAGCGCACGGATACCAACATCCGGTATTACGACGACGAAGACCTTAAGAAATTGCTGAATGTATCGATCCTCAACAGGCATGGTTACAAAATATCCAACATCGCCAACTTCACCGAGAAAGCGCTCTGCGAGAAAGTGCTCAACCTGACCCAGGCGCAGCATGACGTGGAAAGCCAGATCGAGGGGATGGTGTTGGCCATGATCGACCTCGACGAATATAAATTCGACAAATTGTTCAACAATGCCGTGCTCAATTACGGATTCGAGGAGACCATCCTGAAGATCATCTACCCCTTTTTCCAGAAGATCGGCGTACTTTGGCTCATCGGGACCATAAACCCGGCACAGGAGCATTTTATCTCCAACCTGTTGCGCCAGAAGCTCATCCTGGCCATCGACGGGGTGGTGGAGAGCATCGATGCGAACTCCAGGACCTTTCTGCTCTTCCTTCCCGAGGGAGAACATCATGAGTTGGGGCTGTTGTTCTACCACTACATATTAAAGAAACACAACCACAAGGTCTATTACCTGGGTGAGTCCGTCCCGTTCCAGGCCCTGGTCGAAACGGTCAGGTTGAAGCAGTTCGATGCCGTGCTCACGGCCATTGTAACTTCGCGGACCAGACAGGACATCACCACCTACCTGGAAGATATATCCTCGCTGTTCCATCAGAGCACCATTTACCTCACCGGGCACCAGGCCGAGTCGATGAAGGTGGAACTCCCCCGAAACGTTCAGTCCATTGAGGACGTGGCCAGTTTCAAAAAAGCCTTAAACAGCATTTAAGTAACGTAATCCTTTAATAGTCAACACACAAGGGTGGAAACGGGTAAAACCTCCACCCTTTTTGTTTAATTATTCAACAAATTAATTGAACATTTTAACATTTATTTAACAATTGCGTTTATCCTGATTTTCAAC
>CAYLTG010000009.1:43146-47550 GCA_964386225.1 uncultured Bacteroidales bacterium | reverse complement strand
TGGCGTACACACACTTTCCAGGCGTGCACCTTCGGCCACTCGGTCACCTCTCCTCTTTTGATTATGTGTTCAGAACGCTTGATATATGAACAGGTTGCTGTTGAAAAAGCGGTCGCTAAAGTACAAAAAAATTCATTTTAAACGAATAAGCCCCTATTTTTTTTGGCTCAGGGCGTCATCTCCCCGACCATCGATTTCATTAGTATTTCCCTGGTTTCGGGAGGAGAGGGATGATGGGCCAGGACATGCATCAACTTGGTCAGGGCGGCTTCCGCGGTCATGTCGCGGCCGCTGATGACACCCGCCTCCTTGAGCGGTATGCTGGTCTCGTACTTACCCATCTCCACGCTGCCTACCTGGCACTGTGTTATGTTTAACACGATTATCCCCATTTTTATTGCCCTTTCGATCTGTTCTATGAACCAGGGGGCCGTGGGTGCGTTACCCGAACCGAAGGTCTCCAGCACCAGCGCCCTCAGCCCCGGCGTCCCGATGATCGCCTCCACCGTGGCGCGGGTGATGCCCGGGAACAGCTTGAGCACCGACACCCGGGTGTCAAGCTCCTTGTAAACCTTGAGCTTGCGGAAATTGGGCCTGAGGATGGCATTCCTGTTGTATTCGATCACCACCCCGACCTGCGCCAGCGGGGGATAGTTGAACGACCGGAAGGCCTCGAAGTTCTGTGCGTTGAACTTGTGGGTGCGGTTGCCCCGGAACAGCTGGTTCTCGAAATAGATGCACACCTCCGGCACGAGCGGGGTGTCGTCCTCCCGGGCCGCGGCGATCTCCACCGCCGTCAGCAGGTTCTCACGGCCGTCGGTCCGGATCATGCCCAGGGGCAGCTGCGATCCGGTGAGGATCACCGGCTTGTTCAGGTTCTGAAGCATGAAGCTCAGGGCCGAGGCGGTATAGGCCATGGTATCCGATCCGTGCAGGATCACGAACCCGTCATAGTCCTCGTAGCGCGCTTCGATCACCTCAACGATCTGCTTCCAGCTCTCCGGATTCATGTTGGAGGAGTCGATCAGCGGATCGAAGCAATGATTGTCGATGTGGTAGTTGAAAAGACGCAGCGTGGGAAGCTGCTCGAAGAGGTTTTCAAAATCAAATGGCTTGAGGGCCCCGGTCCCCGGGTCCAGGACCATCCCGATGGTCCCGCCCGTATTCAGGATCAGGATCGAAGGTCGTTCATTCATGTTCCGCGAGATTAAACAGCCGGATCGCATTCCGGGTGGTGGCCCCGGCCACGGCCTCCCGGCTCATTTGCTTCACCTCGGCCAGCTTGCCGGCAATGAGGTGGATGTATTGGCTTTCGTTCCTTTTCCCCCGGAAAGGGACGGGGGCCAGGAAGGGGGAATCGGTCTCAAGAAGCAGGTGTTCGATGCCCACCTCTTTCACCACCAGGTCCAGGCCCGAGTTCTTGAAGGTCAGCACACCGCCGATCCCCAGCATGAATCCCAGGCCGAGCACCTGCCCGGCCTCCTGAAGGGTGCCGGTGAAACAGTGGAAGACCCCGCGCAGCCCGCAGCCCCGATAGTCATTGAGGACTTCCATGATCTCCCGGAAGGAGTCCCTGGAATGGATCACAATGGGCAGGTCCTTCTCCAGCGCCAGGTCGATCTGGGCCCGGAATGCCTGCTGCTGCTGACGGAGAAAGGTCTTGTCCCAGTAAAGGTCGATGCCGGTCTCTCCGATGGCCACATACCTACCTTCTTCGAAATGGGCAAGCACAGCCTGCAATTCCTCTTCAAAATCTGCTTTCACCGAAGTGGGGTGCAACCCCAGCATGGGGAGACAGTTCTCCGGAAAGGCCTCGCACAGGGCAAGCATCGGGCCGATGGAGCCCTGGTCGATGTTCGGCAGAAGCATGTACCGGATATCCTGGTCCAGGGCGCGACGCACCACCGCATGCCGATCCTCGTCGAAAGCGTTCAGGTAAAGGTGAGTATGGGTGTCGGTCAGGACCATGCGGCAAAGGTAAATGAATTGTGCAAACTTTCGGGGAGGTTGTGTCCTGCCGCCGGGCAATCCCCGAAAAGCCTTTTGTCCGGCATGATTGTTTGCCCGGATTTGTCTATTTTTGGCGAAAAATCGGGGTGAAGAAATTCCTGGTCATACGGTTCAGCTCCATCGGGGATATCGTCCTCACCACCCCTGTCGTCCGCTGCCTGCGGAGGCACTACCCGGAGGCTTCGATCCACTATGTCACCAGGGAGCCGTTCCTCCCCTTGCTGGAAGCCAACCCCTATCTTGATGCGGTCCATACGTTCCGCCGCGACATCGGCGAGGTGCTGCCCCGCCTCAAAGGGGAAGGGTTCGACCACGTCATCGACCTGCAGAAGAATTTCCGGTCGAAAAGGCTCTGCTTGAAGCTCAGCGCATCATGCACCACCTTCAACAAGATCAACATCCGGAAATGGCTTGCGGTGAACCTGAAGATCGACAGGCTGCCCGACCTGCATGTCGTGGACCGATACTTCGGGGCTGTCGCAGGGCTGGGAGTGGAGAACGACCGGCGGGGCCTGGATTATTTCATCCCGGAAGGGGTGGAAAACACCCTCGACTGGCTGCCGGCTCCCCATGGTGACGGGTATGTAGCCTGGGCCATCGGGGGCAACCACAATACCAAGATTTACCCGGAAGAACTGGTGGCCGCGGCATGCCGCAGGATCGACCGGCCCGTGGTGCTGCTTGGCGGCAGGGACGACGCCCCCCGGGGCGACACCATCGTGGCCGCGGCGGGCGACCATGTATTCAATGCCTGCGGAAAGACAACACTTCACCAATCGGCAGCCCTCATCCGCGGGGCTTCACTCGTAATTACCAACGATACGGGGATGATGCACATCGCCGCCGCCCTCAGGAAAAAGCTCATCAGCCTGTGGGGAAATACGGTCCCCGCCTTCGGCATGTACCCCTACATGCCGGGAAGCGAAACGGACTCCCATATCCTGGAGGTCGAAGGGCTGTCATGCCGCCCCTGCAGCAAGCTGGGGTACGGACGCTGTCCCCGGGGACATTTCCGCTGCATGACGGAGATCGCTCCGGTCCGTGTGGCTGAAATGGTTGAAAAGGTGGCGGGCTGACCGGTATCTTCCGTTGGCCGTAACGCCTGACTCAGAAGCGGATGAACGGGTTGTTCACTTTTTCATAACCGATCGACGTCTCCGGGCCGTGGCCGCAGTGTACGGTGAAATCATCCGCCAGGGTGAACAGCTGCTCATGGATGCTGTCCATCAGCCGGTCGAAGTCGCCGGTGGGGAAATCGGTCCGCCCGATGCTGTCACGGAAAAGCACATCCCCCGTGAGGACGAATTTCTGTGGGAAATTGATGAAGCAGAGATGACCGTCCACATGCCCGGGTGTGTAAACCGCTTTGAGCTCCGAGTCCCCGAACTGCAGCAGGTCTCCGTGCCCGATGAACCGGGAGGGCTCGATGGGCGTATCCATCCGGAACCCGTAATTCCTGGCCTGGATCACGATCGACTGAAGGAAAGGAAGGCTTTCGAGGTGCATTTCCGGCAGGAGGCCGTAGGTGTTGCAGATGAAATTGTTGCCAAGCACATGGTCCACGTGGCAGTGCGTATAAATCAGCCTGACAGGGGTCAGGTCGTTGGCCGCAATAAAAGTGGTAAGCTCGGTCTCCTCATGTTCCTGGTAGAAGCCGGGATCGACAATGATGCACTCCCCAGTTTCATCATGAAGCACGTAGGAATTCTCCTGGAACGGGTTGACCACGAATTTTTCGATCTGTATCATATCGCTTTCACTTTGTTGCTGCAAAGATAGGTCAATCGGCTTTGACTGTTGCGTTTTGTTCCTACCTTTGTGATGAACCAGATTTTTTATCGGGAAATGAGCGTATACATCATTGCACAGATAAACATTCACGACCGCGAAACCTACAACCGGTACGAGGCTGGTTTTGACGAGGTGTTCATGCGGCATAAGGGATTCGTCACTTCGGTGGACGAGGATCCGGTGGTGCTGGAGGGGGAATGGCCCTTCACCCGCACCGTGCTACTGACATTCCGTTCGGAGGAGCAGGCCAGGGCCTGGTTTGAATCACCCGAATACCAGCAGCTCGCCGAGATCAGAAGGGCCGCCTCCACGGCCAATATTATCATGGTGAAGCGGTAGCGTACCTGTAACGAATTGTCAGAAAGCTGTGGTCTAATACCGGGACCCGGATTCATGCGGCCGGGGTTGACGGCTGCTTTTATTTTAATTGTAACAAAACCAATGGATGACCGTCGTATGGTCGTAAGGTTCGAACCAGGGATCTCTGAATGACTGTCGCTGAATACAATCAATGCGTGGATCTGTATGCGGACGGTGTTTACCGGTTTATCCTCAAGAACATCAGGGATGAGGAGCAGGCCCGTGACATCGTGCAGGAGGCTT
>CAYLTG010000009.1:0-43046 GCA_964386225.1 uncultured Bacteroidales bacterium | reverse complement strand
TACATCTACCGGGCCAGGGTCTTCCTGAAGAACTACCTGGTCAGCATCGACCGGGTGATATGAGGCGCGGAAAAAATTAAGAAATGGGACCATCTACCGTAAAGGTGACGCGAAAACGAAGAGGCAATTAGATCATGACGATAAACAGGAATAATTATGAGGAGTTTTTCCTCGGCTACTATGAGCAGGCGCTGGATGCCGGCATGGTGGCGGAGCTCATGGTGTTCCTGGAAGCCAACCCCGACCTCAACGAAGCGTTCGAAGCCTTCGAACCCATTTCCCTGATGCCCGGGAAGGTGGCCTTTCCTCAAAAGGACAAGCTGAAAAAAAAGGACTATAGGACCTCGGGCCAAATAACCCCGTTCAATTACGAACGGTACATGGTGGCGGGCATGGAGAACGACCTGGAAGAGAAAGATTTGCGTGAGCTCAAAGAATTTTTGTCCCTGAACCCGGAAGCCCGGCTCGAATATGACCTGTTCCGGAAGACCAGGCTAATTCCCGGACCCGTTGAATATCCCGGCAAAGCTGGGCTGCGGAAAAGGATGCTCCCGGTTTACAGGAGGCGGGTGGCTGCCGTTGTCGCCCTGGCGGCATCACTGCTGGTCCTGTTGGCCATATACCTCCTAAAGCCTGGCGAAGGGGACGGCCCCGGCCTGGCCGGTACACCGGCCCCGTCGCAGGTGGAGACCCTGCCGGCCCCGGACCGACTGCCCGTGCAGGCTGCCGACGTCCCGGTCGGGACCCATGGATCGCTTGCCGGCACGGAGCCCGGAACTTCATTGCAAGACCAGGGCCTTGGACCGGCCCGGGTCCTGCCGGTCGCATCGCCCGAAAGAAAGGCAGCTGGTCTTGTGTCGATCCCCGCTGCTCGTGCCTCCGGCCTGGCCTTCATGGGTGCCCGGGACCGGTACCGGGCCTCCCTGGAAGACTCCCCCCTGGCGCACACCGAAAAGGAGGAGCTCCCATTTGCCTTGCGGTTCATGAAAGGGGCCGTCGGTAAGGTGTTCCAGGGAGGTGACCGCCCCCGCAAGAGCTTCCTTGAATATACCGTAAATGGTTACAACCTCATGGCCGACCGCGAAGTCGAGGTCGAAAAACAGTACGACCCCTCGGGTCGCCTCGTGGCATACCGGGTGAACGGGGAACTGATCAAATTCGGCCGGCAGGTCAATGCCCCCACTGCCGATTAGACAGGATGTAACTTTTTGGATGTGCCCGCCGTCACAGGGTTAAAACATCATTGTTCAACCATTAAATCTTCATACCATGAAACTCAAGCGCAGGATAATCTTGTCTGTCGGCCTTCTTGTGGCCCTGGTCTCCGGAACCGTTGCACAGGAGGAGGGCAACAAGAAAGTAGTTACGGAAACCAGGGAGCTTCCCGGGTTTTATAATGTTGTGGCGGGCGGTGCCATCAACGTGCACATCCAGAGGTCCGACGTACAGGAAGTGCGGATAGAGACCGACGAGAACCTCCAGGATAACGTCAAGACGAATGTGGAGAACAACACCCTGGTCATTAAGTCCAGCACCATTAAGAATCCCACCAAACTGGATGCCTACATTAAAGTGACCGACCTGAGGCGGCTCGAAGCCAGCGGCGCCACGGACGTCAAAAGTGACGGCCTCATCAGCACGGAGGAGCTCACCCTCGAGGCCAGCGGTGCCACCAGCGTGACCCTCGACCTGGATGTCAACCAACTGACGACCAATGTGTCGGGCGCTGCCGACGTCACCCTGTCCGGGCGGGCCGATGTGCATGACCTTGACATAAGCGGGGCAGGCAGTTTGAAAGCCAAAGGGCTCGTGACCAGGAAAACGGTCTACATGGCCAGCGGCGCCTCGGATGCCAGCCTCAACGTGACCGATGAACTGATCGGCGAGAAAAAGGGTGTCGCCACCGTGAAATACACCGGGGATCCCTCCACCACCATCACCAGCACCGGCAAAGAGGATGAGGAGGAACAATATACCGTTTGGTCCGATAATTACTATGATTCGGTCAAGGTAAGGGTCGGAGGCATCCGTGTGGAGGTCTATGAGGGCGACGATTCCGTAAGGGTGATCGTTGGCGACCGCGAACTCAAAGTGGATGAGGACGGGAATGTGCGCTTCCGGAGGACCAAAGTGCCCAGGTTCAATGGCCACTGGGCCGGGTTCGAAATGGGCCTCAACGGTTACCTGAATTCCGATTTCAACCAGAGCTTCCCAAAGGAATACGAATACCTGGACCTGAGGATGACGAAATCGGTGGCAGTCAATGTCAACTTCTTCGAACAGAATGTGGCCCTGGCCAAGAACCAGAAATGGGGCATGGTGACCGGGCTCGGGCTGGAATGGCATAACTACAGGTTCAGCAAGACCACCCGGCTTGACGGGGATTCGAGCCAGCTCATCGGCTATCTCGACCGGGGGGTCAGCATCCGGAAAAGCAAGCTCACCACCCTTCACCTGAATGTGCCGGTCTTGCTGGAATTCCAGACCAACAGCAGGCACAAGAAGGACAGCTTCCACTTCGGCACGGGGGTCGTGATCGGGGCACGCCTCTCTTCCCATACCAAGAAGTATTATGACGAACGGAACAAGGATTTCGAGATCACAAAATATGATCCTGTCACCGACAGCTATCAGACCCAGTTCACGGCCACCTCGCCCGACTATTCCAAGGCAAAGGACTTTGACGATTTCCACCTGCAGCCCTTCAAATTCGACGCCACGGTAAGGATCGGCTGGGGCTTCGTGAACCTTTACGCCACCTACTCCCTCAACCAGATGTTCAAGAAGGATAAGGGTCCGGAATTATATCCCTGGACCATTGGGATCACCTTCGTGAATTTCTGAGAGATCTGATCCCGATCCCTGTATCCGGATGCCCTCCGCGGAGGGTATCCGGATTTTTTTTGCAATAGCGGTCCTTGCGATAATTCCGTATGCAATTTCATATTTTTTATAAATTTGCTGTTCCCCGGGCATATAGATTAATGCCTTTAGATTCAATCTGCTAAGTGGAATAAAACAAAAGATACCGCCATGTCAGGTCATAGCAAATGGTCAACCATCAAGAGGAAAAAGGGAGCCGCGGATGCCAAGCGCTCCAAGATGTTTTCGAAAGTGATCAAGGAGATCACGGTTGCCGTCAAGGAGGGTGGCCCCGACCCTGACGGGAACCCGCGCCTGCGCCTGGCCATTGCCAACGCCAAGGGGATCAGCATGCCCAAGGAGAATATCGAACGTGCGATCAACAAGGGAAAGGACAAGGATGCGGCGAATTTCCTGGAACTCACCTACGAGGGCTACCTTTCGCATGGCATCGCCGTGTATGTGGAATGCACTACCGACAACCAGCAGCGGACCGTGAGCAATGTCCGGGCCATCTTCAATAAATATGCCGGGAACCTGGGTACCAACGGCTCGCTCAGTTTCATGTTCGAGCGGAAGGGCATCTTCACGGTCCCCCAGGGGAGGCTCGCGGAGGAAGAATTCGAGCTGGAAATGATCGATGCCGGCGCTGAAGACATCGAGCTGGAGGACGGTTTCTTTTCGATCACCACGGCCATGGAAGACTTCGGCAAGGTCCAGCGGAAACTGGAAGAACTGGGCATAGAACCCGAGAATGCAGAACTTCAGCGCATACCCAACGACACCGTGAAACTTCCGGAAGAGGATGCCAGGAAGATATTGAAGGTGATCGAGGTGTTCGAGGATGACGACGATGTTCAGAAAGTCTTTCACAACCTCGAGATCTCCGATGAAATGATGGAGGAGATGTAACGCTTCATCTTCTGTTTCGGTCCCCCGGCCGGTGGATGGATCAGCCCTCCTGCTCCTCCGTCCGCAAGATACGGATGAATTCCCTGATATTCAGCAACCTCAGCACAAAAGAAAGAAGGAAGGCCGCAGAGACCATGATCCCGAGGTTGAGGATCCATTGCCCGCTGAGGAATTTGGAGAAATACCCCATCACAAAAAGCCCTGTTGTAAATGCTGCAATGGCCGACAGATAACGCCAGTTCATCCTGAGCCTGAAGATCACGGCGGCAAGCACCAGTTGCACAATGCAGATGAAGCCGTTGGCGCTGAGGCTTGCGAATGCCGATCCGGTGGCCTGGATCCTCGGCACCAGGCTGAAGTTTATGATGATGCTGATCAGGAGGCCGATCGCTGCCACGATGTTCAGTTGCTTGAGGTTGCCGTTGGCAGTGAGCAGGGTTCCGAACACATAATTCGTGGCCATGGCAATGAGCCCGAACATAAGGACCCTGTAAATGAGCGCCGACTGATCGATGCGGGCCGCATAGTCGGCAGCACGCTCCAATTCATGGATGGGATAGAGCAGGGTCATGATCTCGCTGCTGTAAAAGAAGGATCCCACGGCTACCAGAGCGCTGATTGTGAAGAGGAGTGAAAAGGAGAGTTTCGCAATGGCGGTGACCGATTGCCCCAGCTTGATCATCCTGGAAAAAATGGGGAGCAGCAGGACCGAAAAAAGGAAAGCGATCATATTGGCTGCATCCAGGAGCCTGTATGCCTGTGCATAGACGCCGGCCTGCTCATCGCCGGTGCCCGGGGGCAGCAGCCGCTCGATGATCACGGTGTCAATCCGGTAGAACTGGACGGAAAGGAGCACGAGCAGGGCAAAGGGGGCACTTTTTTTCAGGATGAGCAGCAGCAGCGGAAGGTTCCATTTCAGGCGCCGGAAGGCGGCTTTCCTGATGACAATGACCAGCGCCGTCAAGGCCGTGAGCAGATAGGCAGCCGTCTGGGCATAAACGAACCACTCGATCTGGAATTTTCCGTCAGTGACATTTCCCCAGAGCAGGACCGAGCAGAAAAGGATCATCAGCAGCCTGTCGAGTACCGAGAGGATGCTGTCGGTCTTGAACAGGAGCAGGCCCGAGATGTTCGACCGGAGATAAAGGATGAAGGAAAGCAGGAATTGGTTGAAAGCCACCCAGGAAAGCATGATAAACTGTTTTTCGCTGTACCCGATGATGAACCCGATCAGGAACGTGACGGCGATGTACAGGAACCCAAGCAGGAACTTGAGGATCAATATGCTGGAGAAGTGTTTGTTGAGCAGGTGCGCATGCTGCGCGATGTTCCGGTTGTTGAAATTGGTGACCCCGAGATCGAGCAGGATATTGAAAAGAAAGGAGAAATTCAGGATCGCGAAATAAAAGCCGAAATCCTCAACCCCCACGGCATTCTGCACCGACCTGTCGATACCCAGCACCCAGAATGGCTTCACCAGAAGGTTCAGGAAAAGCAACAACCCCAGGTTGGTGAGGAATTTTTTCTGCATACGCGATTTTGATATACTTTTGCAAATATCTGAATATATATTCATTTCGATCGGTCAATAAAAAAGATTATCACAGAAGCGTTCAGGATACCGCATGAGTGAAAAGAAAATGGGTGTGGAGGAGTTTTTCGGGTTGCTGTTGGAGGAACTTCGTCAAAACAATGAGCTGCGGGGATACTACAGGTTCCTGGATGACGAATCCAGTTTTGCGTTCCGGAAGGCCTATTTCATTCAGCGTTTGCAATATATTGCCGACCATATCACAAACCCCCGCGACGTCATCTGGGATTGCGGTTCCGGTTACGGGACCACGTGCATCTATCTTGCGCTGAATGGGTTCAGGACCACCGGAAGCACGCTGGAATATTATTACAAGGAGATCGGGAACCGGGTCAGGTACTGGGAACAATACGGGGACATGAGCCTCTTCTCCACCAACTACGAGGACATCTACGATTCCCACCCGGCTGAGAATTCCACCGACATCATCATCCTTCAGGATACCCTGCATCACCTGGAGCCCCTGCAGGATGCGCTCAGCATTTTCAGGAAAGTGCTGAAGCCGGGCGGAAGGATTATCCTCATCGAAGAAAATGGGGCCAATGTCATCCAAAATTTCAAGTTGTACCTGCGACGGGGGAACAATCGGGTCATCGAGTACTACGACGACAAACTCGACAAGCGCATCATCATGGGCAATGAGAACATCCGGAGTTATGGGAAGTGGGATGCCGAGCTGAAAAAACAGGGGTTCAGGATACGGGAAGCTGAAACGCAGTTCATCCGGTTTTACCCGCCCTTCCTTTACGGGAAAAGGAGCATGGGGGAGGTGGTGGAGAAAGAGCAAAGGATCGCTGCCCGGAGCAGTTTCCTGAGGCAGTTTTTCTTCTTCGGCATCAACTTCATCATCGAGAAGGCATGAAAATCGCGGTCAATACAAGGCTCCTGCTGGAGGGGAAGATGGATGGCATTGCCTGGTTCACCTATGAGACCCTCAAAAGGATCACCAAAGCCCACCCGGAGCATGAGTTCCTCTTCATCTTCGACCGTCCTTATTCCGAATCCTTCCTCTTTTCCGATAACATCCGGCCCGTGGTGGCGCATCCCCAGTCCCGGCACCCGGTGCTGTGGTACTTGTTCTTCGAGTTCGGCGTTCCGGCTGTTCTGAAGAAGCACCGCCCCGACCTGTTCCTCTCGCCCGACGGCTGGCTGTCGCTGAGGGCCCGCACTCCCTCGATGGCTGTGATCCATGACCTGAACTTTGAAAAGCACCCCGAGTTCATTCCGCCGACGGTGCGCGCCTACTACAGGCATTTCTTCCCGAAGTTCGCCCGGCGCGCCGACCGCATCGCCACGGTATCGGAATTTACCCGGCGCGACATCGTGGCGCGGTATGGCGTGCCGCCCCAGAAGATCGACGTGGTATATAACGGCGCCAACGAGAATTATCGCCCTGTCCCTGAAACGGTGAGGACCGAGACCAGGAATAAATATACGGACGGGGCCCCCTATTTCATCTTTGTAGGCACCATCCACCCCCGCAAGAACATGACCAACCTGTTCAAGGCCTTCGGCGCTTTCAAGCAGGCCGCGGATTCGGAGGTGAAGCTGCTGGTGGTGGGCGACAGGAAATGGTGGACAGGCGACATCCGCGAGGCATACGAAGGCCTCGCCTGCAAGGACGATGTGGTGTTCGGAGGAAGGCTCTCGTCCGAAGAGTTGCACAAGGTCATCGCCTCAGCGCTGGCCATGACCTATGTGTCCTTTTTCGAGGGTTTTGGCATCCCAATCGTAGAAGCGTTCTACTGCCATGTCCCGGTCATCACCTCCAATGTCACCTCCATGCCCGAAGTGGCCGGGGATGCGGCCGTGCTGGTGGATCCCTTTTCTGTGGAATCCATCCGCGACGCCATGCTGAAGGTCGCCTCCGATGAAAAGTTCAGGAACACCCTGGTGGAAAAGGGGGCCATACGCGGGCAGGAGTTCACGTGGCAGCGGTCGGCGGAACGGCTTTGGGATTCCATGGAGAAGTTGCTGGTCTAATGTATTTGCCAGGCCAGTCTGATCCCCTGGCCGCCGTTGAAACCCACCGGGCCCACCTCCAGGTGCTTCAGGTTGATCCTGCTGAGGGTGGCGCCGATGAAATAGCCCAGGGCGGCACCTGCCACTACATCGCTTCCCCAGTGTTTTCCGTCATGCACCCGGGAGATAGCCACAAGGCTGGCCAGGGTATAGGAGGTGATGCCGATCCACAGGTGGTCGCTGTATCCCATGGCCAGCACAGTGGCGATGGCAAAGGCGGTCGTCGCATGCCCTGAGGGGAAGGCGGTATGGTCACGGGTGAACGGATAGGGTCCATCCCACCTGCGGGGATCGGGAGGGTCGTCGTCGCCCGGCCTGTGCCGGTGAAAAAGGTGCTTGGCGACCATGGCCGCGCCTCCGCTGAGCAGGTAGGCTTTGATGCCCGTCAGGGCAATCCGGCGATGGTGGCTGCCCTCGGATCCCGAAAGGTAAATGCCGGCCAGCAGGGGCACCGAGTAGAGCCCGCTCCCCCAGGGCTCAATGAGATACCTGGTGATATTCTCCGTCGCGGCCGACCTGTTGGACTCAAAATAATCGTGGATCTCCTGGTCGAATGCATAGGTGACCGCCCCCACACCGACGATCCCCGCAAATTGCGCCCATTGAGCCCCTTTCCACCGGAAGGGTTCCTTGACGATGGCCCGGGTATCGTGCCAGTAGGAGAGGAGGTATGCCTTGTCGATCCGGGTGCCGGACGACACTGAATCACTTTGGGCCGAAACCCGGCTCACAAAAATGGGATTGAAAAGGGTTACAGCCACCAGAAGGAGAGGTCCGAAAAGGATAGTGTATTTGTGGCGGCTGTTCAAAGGGTCCGGTTCAGGTTCAGTCTTTGATCTTTTTTGCCTCTTCCCAGAACACATCCATCTCGGCAAGGGTCATGTCCTTCAGTGCCTTGCCCTGCTCCTCCGCCTTCATTTCCAGGTGCCTGAATCGCTTGATGAATTTTTTGTTGGTCCGCTCCAGGGCATCCTCCGGGTTGACATCGATGAACCGGGCATAGTTGACCAGCGCGAAAAGAAGGTCGCCCAGTTCATGTTCCATACGGTCATGATCGCCCCCGTTCTCCACCTCGAAGTGCAATTCGTTCAATTCTTCCATCACCTTGTCCCATACCTGCGACGGTTCTTCCCAATCGAACCCGACTCCCCTGGCCTTTTCCTGGATGCGGTATGCTTTCACCAGCGGCGGGAGCGATACGGGCACCCCCGACAACACGGACCTCCGTCCCTCTTTCAATTTGATCTTCTCCCAGTTGTCCTTCACGGTTTGCGGATCGTTGGCCTCCACCTCGCCATAAATGTGCGGATGCCTGTGAACGAGCTTCTTGTTGATGTATTTGAGGACGTCGCCCACGTCGAAGGAACCGGTCTCGGACCCGATCTTTGAATAGAATACAAGGTGCAGCATGAGGTCCCCCAGTTCGTTCCGAATCCCTGCCAGGTCTTTCTCCAGGATGCTCTCGGACAGCTCATAGGTCTCCTCGATGGTCAGGTGCCGCAGCGATTCAAAGGTCTGCACCTTGTCCCACGGACATTTGGCCCGCAGTTCATCCATTATGTCCAGCAATTCATTGAAAGCCTTTAACTGTTCTTCTCGGGAATTCATAATGTCGTTTCGGATTGTCAGTTTCGGGTCAAAAATAGGCAATCCGTCGGATCGGAGCCTCATTAATTGTTCACCCTTTTGATGATGTCCAGGAGTGCTTCGGGCTTGAACGGTTTGCTGAGGAAGTGGTCGAGCCCTGCATCCTTCAGCTTTTGCTCGTCCCCTTCCTTGGCGTGTGCGGTGATGGCAATGATGGTCGACCTTTGCCGGTAGTTTTCCGATTCGTACTTGCGGATCTGTGTCGTGGCTTCAATGCCATCCATGACCGGCATCTGGATGTCCATCAGGATCACGTTATAGAAGTTCTTCTTGAACAGGTCCAGTCCTTCCTTGCCGTTGGCGGCGATGTCGGCCGTATACCCCTCTTTCCCAAGAATGTTCGTGGTCAGGTGCTGGTTGAGCACGTTGTCCTCCACCAGGAGTATTCTGCTGACACCTTTTGCGCGGCTGACATGTTTGCCGTTTCTCCTGACCGCCTGCTTTGCAGTTCCGAAGTTCACCCTGAACCAGAAATCAGCACCTTCTTGAGGGGAAGATTCAACGCCGATCTCACCCTTCATGAGCCTCACGAGGTGTTTGCAGATGACCAGGCCCAGGCCTGACCCCCCTGATGCCTTGCTTGCCCCGGCAGGTCCCTGGGAGAACGGTTTGAACAGTTTGTCACGGTCGGCCACGGGGATTCCGGTGCCGGTATCTGTTACATGGAATTTTACCTCGGTCTCATCCTGGTCAGTGAACAGGACCGATGCCTTTACCCTGACACTGCCCCGGTCGGTGAATTTGATGGCATTGCTGACCAGGTTCGTCAGGACCTGGGAGAGCCTGACCGGGTCTCCCACCAGTGCTTCCGGTATGCCCGGGTCAGTTTCGGCGATAAGTTCGATGCCTTTTTCAGAGGCCTTGAGGTCATACAGCGACAGGACATCCTGGATGACCTGCCTGAGGCTGAACTCCTTGCTCTCCAGCACCACCTGGCCCGCTTCGATGCGTGACAGGTCAAGGATGTCGTTGATGATCTGGGTGAGGTTGTCACCCGATGTCCTGATCACATTGACATATTCCTTCTGCTCCTGATCCAGTTTCGTATATCCCAGCACATCGGCAATGCCGATGATGCCGTTCAGGTGGTTCCTGATCTCATGGCTCATGCCGGCCAGGAACAGCGATTTGGAAAAGGTGGCTTTTTCGGCTTTCTCCTTGGCCCTGATCAGGTTCCTTTCGTAGGCGATGGCCCCGGAAATGTCCTTGATGGTGCCGATGATGGCCGGCTTCCCTTGAAGGGTGATGAGCTTGACCAGGATCTTGACCTCGGAAAGCTTTCCGGAACTGCGGATGAGCCGGATGTCGTAATTGGTGGGAACATCCTTCCCGGCAATCCTCTTTTCATAATTATCCCTGACAAAGTCCAGGTCCTGCTCTGCAATGATCTCATTTGGCTTCAGGAGGAGAATTTCCTCCCTGGTTTCGTACCCCAGCAAGTGGCTCATGACCTCATTCGCATAGATCAGTTTTCTGTCCTGGATGATGACCAGCCCATCCTGCACGCTTTCCGACAATGCCTTGTATTTTTCTTCGCTTTCCCGGAGCCGGCCCAGCGAATCTTCAAGCATTTCCTTTTGCCTGGAGATGGTCCTGTTGGTCTCCTCCAGGATCGTTTTGGCCTTTCTGTTGAGGGCTGACCTGTACCGCAGGATAATCAGTACCGAGATGACGAGCAGCACGAGGGCGACAGAGACGTACAGCCCATAGCGCTGTGCCTTTATCGTGAGGTTCTTGACCTGGTTCTCATGCCGGATGATCTCCATTTGCTGGTCCTTGTATTTGATCTTGCCCATCGTTTCCAGCCGCACGATCTCTGCCCGCCTGTCCTCGCCGAAGATCGAATCCTTCATGGCCGTATGGAGGACATGATAGTGCAATGCTTCCTTATAGTTCGTTTCCGCTTCATTGAGCAAATAAAGATCATGGTACAGGTCTTTCTGAAGAAGTTTGGTCTCGATCTCCGTGGCCATTTCAAGGGCTTCCAGGAATCTGGCCCGGGCCGATTCGTATTTGCCCTGGGCAAAATAGACACTCCCGATATTGCGGAGGGTGTTGGCCATGGACCAGCTGTCATCGAATTCCTTCTCGATCTCGAGGGCCTGGTTGTAATAGCTGATCGATTCCCGGTAATTTTTCAACTTGAAGTAGATCTCGCCGATGTTGTTCAGGTTGGCCGCCTCGAGGTCCGGGTTCTTCATCTCGCGGCTCAGGTCGAGCGCCTTTTTTGAATAGTTCAGGGCGTTGTCAGGGATGCCGATGTCGGCATAGATCGAGCCGATGTTGGTGAAACAGCGCAGGATGCCGTCTTCGTTTTTTGCCTCCTGGAATAGCCGCAGGCTGTTGGTCATGTATTCCAGGGCCTTGTCGAAATCTTTCAGGTAGACATAGATGCTTCCGATGTTCAGGTATGAGGAAGCGATCCCGACGTTGTTGTTGGCTTCTCTTTCGATCTCGAGGCTTTGGTAGTAATATTCGATGGCCTGGTCATAGTTGCCCAGGTGATCATGCATCAGCCCGAGGTTATTGGTGACCCGGGCGACCCCTTCCCTGTAGCCGAGGGCGTAACAAAGCTCAAGGGATATGTTGAAATAATGGATGGCCGAATCAAGCTCCTCCTTGAAAAAATGGGCCGCCCCGATGATGTTGAGGGCATCTGCCTGTTTCTGCCGGTAGTTACCCGTGAGGCTGATCTGATAGGCCCTCCGTGCCAGAAGGATGCACTGGTCGGGGTCTTCATACCACCTGGTTTTCGCCAGTTTCAGCAGCGTATCCGCTTTCCGCTCGCTCTCGGGCATGGCCTTCAGCTTGTCCGCACCCTCCTGTGCGATGCCGAGCGGACCGCTGAAAAGGGCAAGGGCCCCCAGGAGCAGGAGGAAGTGGATTATACGCTTTTCAGGCATGAACATAACGGAAATGAATACCGATCACTATATTGTTGTCAGGTTTTATACTGAAAAAGAGATATTAAGGTTCAGAAAATGAGGCTCATTATTCAGGCCTTCGAAGAGCCTAGTATGCTTTGGCAAAGACCACCCTCTGGTTGGAGGGCTTCCCGGAATATACACACCGGCCTTGCCTGGGCTTGCTGTCGAGGGGTATGGTCCGGATGGTAGCCTTTGTCTCTTCCTTGATCCTCTCCTCCGTTTCGACGGTCCCGTCCCAGTGGGCCATGACAAATCCCCCCTTGTGTTCGATGATGTCCTTGAACTCCTCCCATGTATCGGCAATGTGCGTGTTATCCTCCCGGAAGCTGAGGGCCTTGTGGTAAAGTTTTTTCTGGATCTGTTCCAGCAGGTTCTTGATCTTGATCTCGATCTCTTCCATATGGAGGATCTCCTTTTCAAGGGTATCCCGGCGTGCCACCTCCACGGTCCTGTTCTCCAGGTCCCTGGGGCCAATGGCAATTCTTACGGGGACTCCCTTGAACTCGTACTCCGAGAATTTCCAGCCGGGTTTGTAGGTATCGCGGTCGTCATATTTCACCGAAACGCCCAGTTGCTCGAGCTTGTTTTTGATGTCACGGGCTACGACCGAGATGGCATCCAACTGCTCGTTTTTCTTGTATATGGGCACGATGACCACCTGGATGGGTGCGAGTTTCGGTGGCAGCACCAGTCCGTGGTCGTCGGAATGGGCCATGATGAGCGCGCCCATCAACCTTGTGGATACGCCCCAGGAGGTGGCCCAGACATATTCCAGTTTGTTCTCGCGCGAAAGGAACTTCACATCGAAGGCCTTCGCGAAGTTCTGCCCGAGGAAGTGCGACGTGCCTGCCTGCAATGCCTTGCCATCCTGCATCAGGGCTTCAATGCAATAGGTTTCGACGGCCCCTGCGAACCGCTCGTTGGGCGATTTGATCCCCTTGAGCACAGGCACTGCCATCCATTCTTCGGCAAAGGTGGCGTAAATGTCCAGGATCTTTTCCGTCTCCTCGATGGCCTCTTCCCTGGTGGCATGGGCCGTATGTCCCTCCTGCCACAGGAATTCGGCCGTCCTCAGGAAAAGGCGGGTCCTCATCTCCCAGCGCACGACATTCGCCCACTGGTTGACCAGGATGGGAAGATCCCTGTAGGACTGGATCCACCCCTTGTAGGTGTCCCATATGATGGTCTCCGAAGTGGGGCGCACAATGAGCTCCTCCTCCAGTTTCGCATCCTCATCCACCACCACGCCGTTTCCATCCGGGGCCTGCTTCAGCCGGTAGTGCGTCACTACAGCCACCTCTTTGGCAAAACCCTCCACATGGTCGGCTTCCCTGCTGAAGAAGGATTTGGGGATGAAAAGGGGGAAATAGGCATTGACATGACCGGTCTCCTTGAACATCCTGTCCAGGGTCCCCTGGATCTTCTCCCAGATGGCATACCCATAGGGCTTGATCACCATGCTGCCCCTCACCGCAGAGTACTCGGCCAGATCAGCCTTGATTACAAGGTCATTGTACCATTGAGCATAATTTTCTTCTCGGGTTGGAAAATCTTTGGCCATGTGGTGTTTGTGGTATAGTGTTTGTATATTTTTAGATGTGCTTTCTTAGCGCGACAAAAATATAAAAAATCACAACCGTAGGAGGTTTTAGCAATGAAAACTTACATCATACCGACGATCCTCGCGCTCCTCATCCTGGCCGGATGTTCTTCCACCAAAAACACATCCAGCTACGATGACGACGTTTATTATTCGGGAACGCGAGAAAAGAAAGAGGTCCGTGACATGCAAACCACGGATCCTGATTATTATGTCCAAACCGAGAACGTTTCGGAAGATTATGAAATCGAGGACTATGATGCCGGGGAATATGTTTCCTATGAGGACGAACCCGTGTACTCTGAAAGCGAGACCATAGAAAACCCCGACGGCACCACCTACATCACCAACAACTATTACGGTTCAGCGGGGTACGGTGATTTTTACGACTATTCCTATTCCGCCCGAATCAGCAGGTTCTACTATCCTTATGCCGGTTTTGGCTATTATTCGCCCTGCTATGTAGGCTTTTATTACGACCCCTGGTTTTATCCCAGCTGGTATGGCCCTTCCATGTCCTTTGGTTTCGGCTGGGGCTGGGGCTGGGGTAGCTGGGGTTGGGGTAATCCCTACTGGGGATCCCCCTGGTATGGCTATCCTTATTATGGCAGCTATTGGAATGGCTACAACCATGGGTACTGGGACGGTTATTATGCCGGACAATTCCCGTACGACGGTTACAACTCCTATTATTACGGCCCCAGGGGTTCGAGACGCGGCAGCAGTCTTTCAGGCTATGGCAAAGCCGGTGAACCCTCTTCGGGCAACACTCCCGTTTATGCCGAGCGGAACAGGCCCCTGCTTGGCAGCGGAGTGGTCTCCGTTCCCAGGTCTTCCGGTGCCGTGACCGGCAGCCGTAACACCGGCACCACCGTAGTATCGCAGGAGCGGGGCGACCAGGGTGCCAGGCCCGTGACCACGCAACCCAGCCGCACTGAGGCTGCCCAGGTGGACAAGAATACCACCGGACGCGCCGCGACAGGGGCTGCCGCTGCTGCAGGCAGCAGGTCGGCACTGACTGTCGAGCGCCAGGAGCAAAAAGCCGCCGCCAGGCCCACGGCCCAGGAAGCCAAGCCCCGGTATAACTACAAGAAGCCCGAAACCGCGCCTGCGACCACGGGGACCAGGTACCGTCCGGGCGAGGTGATCGATACCCGCACAACCGCACAACCGCAGCCGCGGTATGCTAAGCCTGCAAGTTACGACGCACCGAGAAATGTGACGAGGACGGCCACGCAGTCAGGCGAGCAGAGGTCTTCCCTCTATTCTAGGCCCAAAGCCCAGACAGGCAACTACACCGCCCCGTCGCAGAACAATGCACGATATTCGCAGCCTTCGAGGTCGGCAACCCGGAACTTCTCACAGCCTTCAAGGTCCGACGTGAACAGTTATACGCCGCCTGCAAGCTCCCGCAGCAGCTACTCCAGGCCTGCCAATACCGGGAGTTCCAGGAGCAGCTATTCACGGCCGTCCAGCTCCGGCTTCAACAGTTCCTCCTCCGGCACGTCGAGGTCCTATTCGGCCCCAAGCAGCACATCCAGGTCAAGCGGCGGCGGTGCAACCAGGAGCAGCGGCAGCAGTGGTGGATCCAGGGGCGGAAGAAGGTAGTCCGCCAACCGGGAGTCCCGTATCAAACCTTAAACATCGCGACAATGAAAAAGCTTGTTTCATCCCTCATGCTCGCTGTGATGACATGCCTGGGCGGTCATGCCCAGACTGATGCGGATGCACTCCGGTATTCGCGGACCTTTATCGGCGGCACAGCGCGGTCCATGGCCATGGGCGGTGCTTTTGGCGCCCTGGGGGCTGACTTCTCCACGGCCAGCACCAACCCAGCAGGGCTGGGCCTCTACTCCAGGTCGGAACTGACCATCACGCCGACCGTGTTCATCGGCAGGACCGTTTCCGATTTCAAAGGCATCGAGTCGGTGGATTCAAAATCCAATTTCAATTTCGGCAGCATCGGGATGGTGATGGCCTCTCCGAGAAAAAGCGGCAACTCCATTGTGAAACACTACCAATTCGCATTTGGAGTGAACCGCATCAACAACTTCAACAACAGGATGCTGATGGAGGGTTTCAATGGTCAGAACTCTGTGGTGGATACCTATGTTGATGGCGCCAACGGCATATTTTTCGGCGATATCGAGGACGATGACAATGGTTTTTACGCCTATGACCTGAACCCGGCCTGGTATACCTTCATGATCGATACCGTGCCCGGTTTCACGGACCGGTATTTTGGTGCCGTTCCACCTGGCGGAGGAGTCTACCAGCGCCAGGAGATCACATCCTGGGGGGCGATGAACGAGATGCTTTTCGCATTCAGCGCCAATTTCGCCGACCGCGTCTATGTGGGCGCTTCCTTCGGATTTCCATTCCTCCGGTATTATGAGGAAGCGTTGTACACGGAGATCGACCGCGAAAATGCATTGGATGACTTCAACAGGCTCAGTATTTATGACGAGTTGTATACCCGGGGGACCGGATTCAATGTGAAATTCGGGACCGTGGTCCGGGTAACGGATTACCTCAGGATGGGCGCGGCCATCCATTCCCCTACCTGGTACAACAACATGACGGACGAATGGTACTCCGAATTTTATACTTCGTTCGATGACGGGGAAACCTTCACCGAACGAACTCCTTTCGGCGCATATGATTATCAGCTTGAGACACCCTGGAAATTCATCGGCAGTGCGTCCGGGATCATCCAAAATGTGGCACTTGTCAGCCTGGAATACGAGTACATCGATTATTCCAGGTCGCGGTTAAGGAGCAGGGGGTATAATTTCTATGATGAGAATTCCGCCATCAGCAACAATTATGCAAGCGCCCATTCCATCAGGCTGGGAGCCGAATACCGTGTCGACAATGTGGGCCTCCGCGCCGGGGGTGGTTATAATACCAGTCCGTTCGCGGATGGCATCAATACGGGAAACAGGTTCTATTATTCGGCCGGTGTGGGATTCAGGGGCCGGAATTTCTTCGCCGACTTCGCTTTTGTGCAGTCCTTCAGCAATGAGGATTTCTACCTGTACGGTTCGGAAAATGTATACCTTGAACCCATCAGCAACAAGTATTCCACCTACAATATTCTCATGACCCTCGGGTTCAGGTTATAACGCGGATGGGCCTCACCGGTTCTCAATGCGGTTCATCCCGGCCTTGGCTTTCTGGCTGATGGAGTTCTTGTATTCCTTGTTTTTCATGGACTGGGCCCTTTCGTAGAAATACCGGGCCTTCGAATAATCCCCTTTCTCCTCATAGATGTTCCCCAGTTTGAGGGCTGAATTGGCGGCAAAGTAGTATTCTGACTCGGCTCCGTCACGGATGGTCTTCTCGTAGTAGGAAATGGATGCATCTTCCTTGCCCCATTCATGGTATATCCTTCCGATGCGGTAATTATATTCCAGTGAATCCCTTTTGCTCTCGAGGAAATTGTTCATGCTCGAAGTGAGTTCAGTAAGCGCTTGAGGGTAATATCCCCCATCGAACAGAAGGCGAGCCCTCAGGAGGTGGAAATTTGGAATTTCACCCGATTCGGCCTCGGTTTCGGCTTGTTTGTCGGCATCCACGATGGTGCTTCCGCTTTCAAGCACCTTAGCCATGTATTCCTTGTATTTCTTATTGCTGCCATGGATGAAGTAATGCCAGGCGATCTTCTGATTGGCATCTTTGATGTAATTGGCACCCTTGAAATTGTTCAGGTATTTTTTAAAGTAATTGTCCGCATCTTTATCGAGCCGGTGCAGTTTCGCCAGTCCCGACAGGTAGTCGAGGTAGTGGAACGGGTAGTATTCGTTTCCCGTGGGCCTGCGTGTGAGCAGTTCAATGGCCTTGTCGTTCATGCTGTTCGACATGTAGATCCTAGACAAAGCGTAGATCGCCAGTGGGTTGCTGAGGTTGGTGGAATCTTTCACAATAATGTCGAGGTATTCGAAGGTCTTGTCGTTGCTGCTCATGAGGTTGATCTGGATAAAGCTCAGGTAGAACAGGCATTCGGCCTTGTAATGGCTGTACTCCTCCACG
Organism: uncultured Bacteroidales bacterium; assembly: GCA_964386225.1. Taxonomy (GTDB): domain Bacteria; phylum Bacteroidota; class Bacteroidia; order Bacteroidales; family JAADJA01; genus JAADJA01. Next base: position 25,453 of record CAYLTG010000009.1, on the reverse strand, counting down.
GTCAGGGAAACGTTGAGGACTTTCAGGATCTCATTCACGCCCTGTTCTATGGTCCCTTCGATCCCGACCATTCGCTTGGCCCAGTCATAATTGTCGGGGATGGTTCCGATCATGGTATGCAGGAGCCCCAAATTGATGTTGTTCGGGATGAAATCGGGGTATTCCTCCTTGTTCTTCTCCAGCAGGCGGTAGGCTTTGTTTATCTCGAAGGTGGCCGGGATGTATTCCTTGAATTTCGTCCTGGCCACAGCCCACTGGAGGTATACCTGTGCCAGGCAATAGCGGTAATATGGGGAAGATTCATCCCCTTTCTTGAGCCTGTCGACGATGGCATCCTTTTCGCCCTCCAGCCTGTTGAAGACATCCTCCTCCTCGCCGATGAACACAGTCAGGAAATGGATGTAGTTGTCGAGAAGATAAGGGATGTTGTTTTGCGGGTTGCTGTTCTTTTCCTCTTCGATCAGCCGTTCACCCTCGTCGAATTTCAGGCTTATGATGCTTGAATAGGCGTCCCTGCACCTGTCGTTGAAATCGAATACGTACTGGCTCCTGAGGGTAACGACCTGGAGGAGAAGGAGAATGACAATGAAATGCCGGGCCATCGCGTAGAGTGAATATTTGGATAAAAATAAAAAAAGAGGGGTATGTTTCCAAACCCCTCCCTTATACGGAGATTATTTATTTTAGTTCTTCTCGTGCACCGCATTCCCGATCTCTTCGTCCACCAGGATGCGTCCGCAATATTCACAAACGATGATCTTCTTGTGCATCCTGATGTCGAGCTGGTGCTGTGGGGGGATGGTATTGAAGCAGCCGCCGCATGCATCGCGCTCGATCTGGACCACTGCGAGGCCGTTCCTGGCATTTTTCCGGATCCTCTTGTAGGCGGTGAGCAACCTTTCCTCGATGAGGTGCTGGTTGTCCTTGGAGTTACTCACCAGGTCCTCTTCTTCCTTCTCGGTTTCCGCGACGATGTCGGTCAGTTCGGCTTTTTTCACATCCAGGTCCGATTTCCGCTCCTCCAGTTCTTCGTTCGCCCTGGTGATCTCTTCGTTGATCAGCTCGAGTTTCTGAGTGAATTCCTTGATCCTTTTTTCGCTCAGCTGGATCTCCAGGTTCTGGAATTCAATCTCCTTGGACAGCGAGTCGTATTCCCTGTTATTTCTCACGTTCATCTGCTGCCCTTCGTACTTCTTGATCATTTCCTGGCTGTTCTTGATCGCATTGCCTTTTTCGGCGATCTGCTTGTTCAGCGATTCGATCTCTTCCTTGTAGTTCTCAACCCTCGTCTCAAGGCCAGCTATCTCATCCTCAAGGTCCTGCACTTCAAGCGGGAGTTCCCCGCGTACGATCCGGATCCTGTCGATCTGGGTGTCGATCTGCTGCAATTTGTAGAGGGCAACAAGCTTCTGCTCCACGGTGATCTCCTCTTCAACCTTGTCAACCCCTTTGACCTTGGCATTGGTGTCCACCTTTTCTTTCGCTGTTTTTGCCATAATATTCTAATTTATAGGTAATTAACAGAATTAGTATTTGCTTTTGAAATGAGGACTGCAAAATTAGGAAATTTTTTATTCAAAACACTATAAATTAACTCTTTTACGAATTGTTCACTTTCGTGGTGGCCGATGTCGGCCAGGAGCATTTTCCCATCGGGAATGAAGAAGTCGTGGTACTTGATATCGCCGGTGACGAAGACGTCCGCTTTTTCTTTCATAGCCCTGGTTATCAGGAAGCTTCCCGACCCACCGCACACGGCGACCTTTTTCACTTCGCGGCCGGTCAGTGCCGAATGCCGGATGCATTTGGCACCGGTCACACTTTTGAGGTGTTGCAGGAACCCGGCCTCATCCGATGCTGCGGGCAGCATGCCGATCATCCCGGCCCCTGCGAGCGGCATTTCGTTGGAAAGGGGGTAGATGTCGTAGGCCACTTCCTCGTAGGGATGAGCTTCCAGCAGGGCCCGGACGACCCGGTCCTGGAGGTGCCGTGGCAGAATGACCTCGATCCGCGTCTCGGGCTCCAGATGTAGTTTTCCTTTTTCACCCACAAAGGGGTTGGTCTCTTCGGATCCCCTGAACGATCCGGTTCCCTCCAGGTTGAAACTGCAGCTGTCGTAATTCCCTATTTGCCCGGCGCCCGCGCCGAACAGCGCATTCCTGACTACTTCTGCCTTTCCGGAGGGGCAGAAGGTCACCAGTTTGCTGAGCAGGTCCCTTTTCGGTGAGAGGATGCGAAGGCTGGTAAGCCCGATCTTTTCGGCAAGGATCCGGTTGACCCCTTCATGCACGTTGTCGAGGTTCGTGTGGATCCCATACAGGGCAATATCATTCCGGATGGCGGAGGCTACGATCCTTTCGGTGGGGGATTGTCCCGTCAGTTTTTTCAGCCCGCTGAAAATGACGGGGTGGTGGGTGACCACCAGGTTGCATTTACGATCCATGGCTTCCCGGAGCACCTCTTCGGTCAAATCTAGGGCGATGAGTACACCCGTCACTTCCGCTGCCGGGGACCCTACGAGCAGGCCCGAATTGTCATAGGATTCCTGCAGGGGGACCGGGGCCAGTTCCTCGAGGCGGGAGCTGATGTCAGAAACAAGCATAATGGTACTTTTCCCGTAAAAATACGGGAAAATATTGAGGAGGAGGTTTGGTCCGGGGTAAAATCTATTTTGTACTTTTACCCTGTGTCACTTTTACGGATCATACTTTTCCCGGTAAGCATCCTATACGGTCTGGTGACCTTCATAAGGAACAAGTTGTTCGACTGGAAGGTCTTCCCTTCGGCCTCTTTCCCCATCCGGGTCATATCCGTTGGCAACCTGAGCACGGGAGGTACCGGCAAGACGCCCCATGTGGAATACCTGGTCCGGCTCCTGGCCGGGGATCATGTGGTGGCCACCCTCAGTCGCGGTTACAAGCGGAGCACCCGGGGTTTTTTACTGGCCGACGGGGCATCCACGGCGGAGTCCCTTGGCGACGAGGCCTTCCAGTACAAACACCGTTATCCTGAACTGGCCGTGGCCGTGGATGAACGTCGTGCCCATGGTGTTTCCATGCTGATGGAGAGGATCCCCGATCTGGAGGTCGTCCTTCTTGACGATGCCTTTCAGCACCGGCATATCAAGCCCGGTCTTTCAATCCTGCTGACCGATTTCTATCACTTATATTCTAAGGACCACATGCTGCCGACGGGCAATCTCAGGGAATTTCGGTCCGGTGCCCGGCGGGCCGATATCATTGTTGTCACCAAGACCCCCCACGTACTCAGTCCGATCACACGGGAGCGGGTCAGGAATGAGCTCAGGCCCGCTGACCACCAGTCGCTCTGCTTTTCCTACATCCGGCACGGCCCCCTGACCCGGATACCGGGGGTTGATTTCGATCCGGCCGGAAGTTACAAGGATCATACAGCGCTGCTGTTCGCGGGAATTGCAAATCCCTACCCGCTCGAATTGCACCTGACCGGCGAGTTCTCCAAGGTGGAGGTGATGACCTTTCCTGATCATCATATGTTCACGCTAAAGGACATCGAACGTGTGGTACGCACGTTCGACAATCTTTTTGCCAAAAACAAGGTACTTGTCACAACAGAGAAGGACATGGTACGTTTAATCCAGCCCGAGGTCCTGGGGCTCATCCGGCACCTGCCGGTGTGTTATGTGCCCATGGAGGTGAGGTTCCACGACGAGGACCGGGAATCTTTCGAACATCAAATACTATCATATGTTAAAGACCATTGAGGACACCATTGCATACATCCGCAGCCGCACCGATTTCGAACCTGATTTCGGCATTGTGCTCGGTACCGGCCTGGGCGGACTGACCAGGGATATCCAGGAAACGGAAAGCTTGTTTTACAGGGACATACCCAACTTTCCCGTGTCGACCGTGAAAGGTCATGAAGGCAAGCTCATTTTCGGCATGCTGGGGGGCAGGAAGGTGGTCGCCATGCAAGGCCGCTTTCACTATTACGAAGGGTATTCCATGCAGGAGGTCGCATTTCCCATCCGGATTTTGAAGTTCCTGGGCATCAAGTTATTGGTTCTTTCCAATGCAGCTGGCGGGATCAACCCGGAGTACCAGATCGGTGACATGATGATCATCAAGGACCACATCAACCTGATGGGCAGCAATCCCCTTATCGGACGCAATGACACAGGCCTGGGCCCCCGCTTCCCCGACATGAGCGAGGTGTATGATCAGCATGCCATCCGTCTTTTCACCAAGATCGCCCGGCATCACAACATCCATTATCATGAGGGGGTTTATGCCGCGGTCAGCGGCCCCACGTTCGAGACCCCGGCGGAGTACAAATACATCCGGATTCTCGGCGCTGACGCGGTGGGCATGTCGACAGTGCCTGAGGCCATCGTGTCGCGGCACATGGGCCTGCCGGTGTTTGCCGTATCCGTGATCTCCGACCTGGGTGTCGAAGGAAAGATCGTGGAGATCTCACACGACGACGTGATCGATGCCGCCCAGATGGTGGAGCCCAAAATGACGCTGGTGCTCAAGGAAATGATAAGCAAGCTGTAAGCCCCCTTTCGGCAAAGCGCTTCAGGCACACAAATTTATTCTTCGAAGATCTTCTCCGCCAGGTTTTCCGACCACTCCAGGAGGCGGTCGCGTTCGGCCTGATCCAGGCTCGCATGCCTGTGCATCAGGGTGTAGATGGCCAGGGGCATGGTTCCGTCCTCCACCTCTTCGCCAATCTCCCCGGCCATCCCGATCCGTTCTTTCTTATCCAGCCGGTCAAAATTACTGAAGTCGAGCTTGCTTCTCCCGATCCTGACATCCCGGGCCACCAGCCAGGAGGAGGGTGCCACATAAGCGTACCAGGGATAGTTCACCTCCTGTGAATGGCAATCGAAGCAGGCATCACGGACAAGGGCCTCCACATCCCCGGGAACCTCGTAGCGGGCGAAGAAGTCGTAATCCGGCGACGGTTCATTTGCCGGCCTGTTGGAAGGGATCAGCTGGATCATGATCAGCAACCCCATAAGGACCAGCAAAATGACTTTCAACTCCTTGCTCATCCCGGATTACTTCATCAGGTTGTTGGCCGCTTCCTCGGTCCATTCAACCAGCCGGATGGACTCCTGCTCCGTCAGTGTTTTGTCGGGATATTTCTGCAGGAATTTCTCGGGGGGCATTTCGTTCTTGCCGACCACATCCCCGATCTCGCCGAGCTTGCCGACCAACTTGGCTTTGGAGAGTTCGCCCAGCTTATCGATCATCAGTTTCTTCCTGGCCTTTTCCGAATCTGCGTCAGCGTTGTGGCAGCCAAAGCAGGACTTGTCAAAAATGGCCGAAATGTCTTCGGGGATCACAAATTCCTCGTCCTGCGAGGCAGGCGCGGCCTGGTTCGGTTCGGCGGTCTGGAAAGAGGTGAGGATCATCAGAAATGCCGCTGTTGGCAAAAGCAAATAAATAATTCTTTTCATGTTCAAGTGATTTTAATTGTGGTTAAGACACTGTTGAGACTTATTCATAAACAACGATAATGAGGTTAAAACGGTTCAATCGGTCAGGTCAAGAATTTTCAATTTCCATGCATTTCCCACTACCTCATGCCGGCGTGTCGTGAACGGCATGAGCAACAGGGCCGCGGCGATCAGCCCCCCGCTGATCTTCAGGGTCTCGTCCGGAACGACGGGTGAATCCTTGTTGATCGCCCCGTTCAATGCGCTGAGGGAGATGTACAGCACACCCCCGATCAGAGTTACTTTCTGGAGCAAATCGAGCATATGCCTTTTCCTGTAGATCGTGGTAATGTCCGACATCATCACTTCACTTGCGACATTGACGATGAGGCTTGAATCGGTAATTTCACGAATCCGGCCATCGATCCTGTTCCCTTTCTTCGTTTTCAATTCGATGTGATCGCCGGCGTAATACCATCGAATGTGCCCGCCGCTTCCCTTTTCGAGTACCAGGATATTCTGGGACCAGGCTTCAAGGCTTAAGAAAGCCAGCAGGGTCAGCCCATATTTGAGGAAGTGGTACATTGGCAATTCTAAAGTACTCACTTTTCGGATTCACCCCTGCGATTATGCCTTAAATTATGTTAAAATGCCCCTTGCCGGTCGGGGCGGATCAAATCTCCTCATTTTGTACCTTTGCCTGCAAATTCTCAGGAATGTCAAGGAATCTGCTCTTCTTTTCCTTTCTAGCCCTTGTGGTTGCCTGTACGCCCGCCGGGCTCGAGCCCAATGTCACCTTGCGCGGGGACTTTCCGTCCGCTGCCGGCGCATGGGTGTACCTGGAGGAAATGGAGCCCCTGCAGACCCTCGGGGTCGATTCGGTGGAGACGGATGAGCGCGGAGAGTTTTCCTTCGAGCTCCATGTTCCGCAGGCGGGATTCTATCTGCTCCGTTCGGAGGGCGGGGATTTCATCGTCCTTCTCCTGGAACCGGGCGAGGAGGTCGCCCTGCGCTCTGCCACAGGCAGGATCGACCTTACCACGGAAGCGGCAGGATCGCCGGGCACCAATCATCTGCTCGAATTTGAAAGGTTCATGGACCATCAGCGGCGCAGGATCGACTCGCTTGCGCAGGTGTACAACGAGCGCCGGGGTGAGCCGGGGTTCATGGAGCTCAAGGGCAAGCTTGATTCCCTTTACCTCACCTATTTCGACGAGCAGCGGGCCCGGGTATTCCGGTTCATTGACCGGCACCCGGGGTCCCTTGCCAGTTTGCTGATGCTTAACCGCAAACTCGGACAGGCCGAGGTCATCGACGAGGAGGAGGATTTCATCTACCTTCACAGGGTCGACAGCCTTTTGCAGCTGAGCTACCCCGACAACAAACATACGGCCGATCATCACCGGCGGGTGAAGGCGATCAGGGCGCGCATCTTCGACAATTATGTCCTGGAGGAAAAACTGAGGCCCGGAAAGCCTGCCCCTGACGTGGTCCTGAACGACACCTCAGGAAACCCGGTCTCCCTGAAGAGCTATACGGGCAGGCGCGTGATCCTGTATTTCTGGGCCGGTTGGGATGCCCGGTCGCGGATGGTGAACAGGAGGCTGGTGGACCTCTATCCGGGCATACGTGAATCGAACACGGAGATATTGGGGATTTCCCTGGACGAGAATGCGGTGGTCTGGAAGGGTGCCATCCGGCTCGACCGGCTTGCCTGGGCGCAGGTCAGCGACCTGAAAGGGATCTATTCGCCGGTGGCCGAGGCCTACCATATCAGGGACCGCTTGCCCTGTTTCTACCTGATCGATGCGGAACAGAAGATCGCCTTCAAACATGAGGTGCTCGACAGTATCCTGGTCCGACTGAACTGATTAATTCATATTTTTGATATTTCAACACGATTTTGACAACTCCCTCAGAAAATAAGAAGGTCTATTTTTTTTCCGACTCCCATTTCGGGGTCCCCGACCGTGAGCAAAGCCTGGCCAGGGAGCGGAAGCTCATCGATTTCCTGGACATGATCAGGCACGATGCCCTTGAGCTTTATATCATGGGCGACCTTTTCGAGTTCTGGTTCGAGTACCGGACCGTCGTCCAGAAGGGTTATGTGAGGTTGCTCGGGAAGCTTGCCGAGATCACCGATGCCGGCATCCCTGTTTATTTCTTCAGGGGCAACCATGACGTCTGGGCCTTCGATTACCTGGCCGAGGAATTGAATTTCAGGATCTACCCCGACACCCTTGTCAAGGACATCCTGGGGAAGAAGTTCTTCCTTGGCCACGGCGACGGTTTGGGCGAGGGTGACAATGGCTACAAGTTCCTGAAAAAGGTGTTCCGGAGCCGTTTGAACCAGTGGCTTTTCCGGTGGCTGCACCCGGACATCGGCACCGGCATGGGATTGTACTGGTCGAACAAAAGCCGGGTTGCCCATGAGAACACCGGCATCGAGCTGGTCAACGAGGCAGGCATCCGGCGGCTGACAGGATTTTGCAAGCAGGCGCTGAAGGAAGACCCCGGGATCGATTATTTCGTTTTCGGTCACATACATAAACCGAAGGTGATCCCCATCGGAGAAACGGCACTTTACTTCAGCGTGGGCGATTGGATCAAGTACTATTCATACCTTGTGTTTGACGGCAACAAGCTCGAGCATAAATATTTCACCAAAACCAGCGAATCATGAGAGCGATCGTTTTATTCATCCTATTCACCCCGGCCCTGCATGCGGCCTACGGTCAGCAGCGTTGTTCGCATGCGAGCAGCTTTGAAAAGTCGATCCTGGGCGATACCCTGGATGCGGTGAGTTATACCATCCACCTTTCCGATTTCGATTTCACGGACCAGGAGTTCACAGGCCAGGCCGATGTCCTCCTTTCGTCCAAAGTGGACGGTCTCGGCTTCGTCAAGCTCGAGCTCAAGGACCTGACGGTCGATTCGTGCTTTATTGACGGGCAGGAGGCGGATGATTTCATCCATTCCGGCGAGGTGTTGCAGATCCCATTGACCGCACCGCTGAATGCGGGTGACATGGTGACGGCCACGGTCTTCTATCATGGACATCCCTTTCACGAGAGCTGGGGCGGGTTTCACTGGTCGGGCAATTATTGTTTCAACCTGGGGGTCGGGTTCGTGTCCATCCCCCACAACCTGGGGAAAACATGGTTTCCCTGTATTGACGACTTTCAGGACAGGGCCACCTATGCGCTTCATGTCACCGTGGATGAGGGCAAGGATGCCGTTTGCGGCGGCATGCTGGAGGGCATCACCAACAACGGCGACGGCACCCGGACCTATCACTGGTCGCTGGACCAGACCATCCCCACCTACCTGGCGTCGGTGGCCGTGGGCGACTATGCCCGTTGGACAGACACGTATTCCGGGGTGGAGGAGGACATCCCGGTGGAGATCTGGGTGCGACCCAACGATTCGGCCAATGTGGATGCCGCATTTGCCAAGCTCAACCAGATCATGGGGATCTTTGAAGAAAGTTACGGACCCTACCGCTGGGACCGAGTGGGTTATGTGGGCACTGCCATCGGGGCCATGGAGCATGCTACCAACATAGCCTATCCGCATTTTTCCATCGCCCCCGGCATCGGCAATGAATCGCTCTACACCCATGAGCTCTCGCACATGTGGTTCGGTGACAATGTCACCTGTTCCAGTGCCGAGGAGATGTGGCTCAACGAGGGGTGGGCGGTGTTTTCCGAAGCCCTGTACCGGGAGTTCGTGTATGGCAAGGAATCCTACACCGAGTTCCTGGCCGACAAGCATGCGGATGTGATCCAGTTCTGCCATACCCCCGGCAAGGACGGCAGTTATTTCCCCCTCAACGAGATCCCTCAGGAGGTCACCTACGGCATGAGTGCCTATGACCGGGGGGCCACTGTGGCCCACTCCCTGCGGGGGTACCTTGGCGACGAACTCTTCTTCGACGCCCTGGCGGGCTACAACGATCATTTCCAGTACAACCATGCATCGTCCTATGACATGCGTGATTTCCTTACCAGCCATACCGGTGTCGACATGGCCGACTGGTTCGACAACTGGGTGTTCCATTCAGGCACCCCTCATTATTCCGTCGATTCATTCCTGGTGGTGCCTTTCGGGGGGGACTATCAGGTTACGGTCTTCATGAAGCAGAAAAGGCACGGGCCCGCGTTCACCGGGAACAGCAACAAGATCGAGCTGACCTTCATGGACGGGTCGTGGAACCAGCATGATGCCACGGCTATGTTTGACGGTGCAACCGGTGAACAGACCTTCACCGTCCCCTTTGCCCCGGAGTTGATACTTCCCGATCTTCACGAGAGGCAGTGCGATGCCGTTACCGACCACCGGAAGACCATCAAGGAGGCCGGAAGCTATAACTTCACATTCACTTATTTTGAAATGGAGGTGAATGCGGTCGGCGGTGATTCAGCCTTTGTATTCGTGGGTCACCAGTGGGCGCCCCCCGACCCGCTGGATGATCCCGTGCAGGGCCTGACCATTTCGGACTACAGGTACTGGACCGTCGACGGGGTCCTCCCGGAGGGGTTCAATGCCACGGGGGTATTCTGGTACAACAAGAACGCCTACCTCGATGACGGCATCATCACCAGCGCAGCCGACTCGGTGCTCATCCTTTACCGGCCTTCGGCCGCCCATGAATGGCAATTCATCAACTTCACCAAGATCGGACTGTGGAACATCGGCAAACTGTTCGTCGACAATCTTCAGAGAGGGCAGTATGCCATTGCCGTTGCCGATGACACATTTGTCGGCGTGCATGAAAAGAAGCCCAATACGGGGCTTCACGTCTATCCCAATCCAGGCGAGGGACGGTTCAGGATCGGCGTCGACAGGCCGGGAACCCTCAGGTTCTATGACATGGCCGGCAACCTTGTGCAGACGTTGCAGGTGCGGGGTCACCAGGACAGCGTGGTGTGGGAACCCGGAACCCTGAATGACGGGACCTATGTGGTCCGGTTCAACTCATCGGACAACCACCTGGTGGGTATGGAAAGGATCGTGTTACTAAAAGATTAAGGAGGTCATGCATCCATATCTCATAGGACTTGATGCGAAGTTCAGGGCCAACGGGGACGAACGCGACGCCATGGCCATGAAGAAATACATGAAAGGTCAATATGACTATTTCGGCATTAAATCGCCCCTGAGGCGTGACATCATGAAATCGCACCTGGAGAGGGAGGGCCTGCCTGGAGAGGAGGATTTCGAGCCTGTCGTCTATGACTGCTGGGCGTTGCCGCAGCGCGAGTTCCAGTATTTCGCCATGGAGCTGGCGGGCCGCGGGGCAAAGCATGCCGAGCTTTGCAGGATCGACCTCTACGAGTACATGATCGTGCGAAAATCGTGGTGGGATACCGTCGATTACATTGCCCCAAACCTTGTGGGCATCCACTTCAAAAGATACCCAGACGCTCTTGTCCCATACACCGAGCGGTGGATGGATTCCGGTAACATCTGGTTGCAGCGGGCAGTCCTCCTTTTCCAGCTCAAGTACAAGAAGCAAACGGACCTTGGGCTCCTGACCCGGAGCATTGACCGGCTTCGTGGCAGCAAGGAGTTCTTTATCAACAAGGCCATCGGCTGGATGCTCCGGGAATATTCGAAGACAGATCCAGGCTGGGTAAGGGCCTATGTCGGGGAACACGGGGCCCAACTGGCGCCATTGAGTGTACGGGAGGCCTTGAAATGGATGCAGAACAGGAATAAAATCCCGGATCAATGAAAAAGCAACAACTAATTCACATTCTAATCCTTGCCGCATCCCTGTCCATGATGCATGGTTGCACGTCGCACAGGACCATTTACGAAGAATACCAGGAATTTGAAAATCTGAGCTGGAACCGGTTCCAGGTCCTGGATTTCCGGATGGAGGTGGAGCACGTCGACACGCCTTATGATATTTTCATCAACATCCGCCATTTGCCGGAGGTGCCCTATGAGGAAATGACCATCAATTTCAGCCTGTTCACACCTTCGGGCGATATGCGGACCACCGATTACGAACTGGATTTCTACGACCCCGACGGCAAGCGGCTGAGCCAGTGCCTTGGCGATTATTGCGATCTGCTGGTGCCCCTGCGCAGGACATTCCGTTTTCATGAGCCCGGAGAGGTGCGTTTCGAGGTGGAGAACAAATACACGAAGCTGGAAATGCCGGGCATCATCGAGGTTGGCATCCTGGTGAAAGAGGCGGAGCATGAAGAGTAGGGCAGGGGTGTCGGTCCTTCCTTCGCGCTGTGTGCCGATAATTCGAAGAGGATTCGCTGTGGTGATAGCAGTTGTCAATCCGGCCTGCCGGCGAGCCTTTTCATGATTGCCTCCCGGTCGCGGACCAATTGCTCCCTCAGCAGGTCGAGGTTCTCAAACTTCTGTTCGTCCCTGATCCTGTCGATGAAATGGATGGTGATCTCGTCCCCGTATATGTCGCTGTCGAAATCGAACATGTGGACCTCAGTAACCAGGCCGTTGATGCCCACGGTGGGGCGGGTGCCGATGTTTCCCATCCCGTGGTAGGTCCGTCCGCCGTGGTCCACCTGGCAATAGTAGACCCCCCCTGCGGCGATCAGTTTGTACTCATCGCCCACGTCAATGTTTGCCGTGGGAAAACCTATCTTCCTTCCGATCCTGTTGCCTGGGATCACGACCCCCGTGATGCTGTATGTGTACCCCAGCATTTTATTGGCCAGCCGGACATTCCCTGCAGCAAGCGCTTTCCTGATCTTGGTGGAGCTGACCGGCAGACCGTCGACGATCTGGGCGGGGATCTCCTCCACTTCAAATCCCAGTTCCCTGCCCAATGCGATCAGTTTCTCATAGTTCCCTTCGCGGTTGCGACCGAAATGGTGATCGTACCCGACGATCAGTTTTTTCACGCCGATCTTTTCCACCAGGAAGTCGCGGGTGAAATCGGTCGAGGATGTCTGTGCGAACTCTTTCGTGAACGGGATGATGATCATGTGGTCGATGCCGAAGGAGTCGAGCAGGTCATATTTCCGTTGCAGGGTATTGATGAACTTGAGCTCCCCTTTGTTGTTGTTGAGCACAAGCCTGGGGTGGGGATCAAAGGTCACAAGCACTGTTTCACCTCCTTGGGCTGCGGCTATCTCCTTCATGCGGTGGATGATCTTCTGGTGGCCGATATGCAGGCCGTCGAAGGTCCCCACTGTCACTACCGCGAAGCCCGGCTTAGCAAAGGTCCCGATATCCCGATGAGTTTTCAACAGTCTTGATCCCGAATGATTCCCTACTTAATTTTACTCAGCTATTCGCATTGAAGGGTGCAAAAGTAGTAAAATTGACCAAAATCTCCATGCGATCAACCAGAACCATTTTCCGTTGCGGATTGTTCACCCTGCATGCAGGATTGATCCTTGCGTCGCTTTTTCCCGTGTCGGGGGCCTGGGCCCAGTTCCAGGATGACTTCTCCGATGGTGATTTCACCTTAGATCCCGCGTGGGCGGGGGATACCTCGGTATTTGCGATCACGTACAGCTCTGCCGTCCCGGTCTTGAAGAAGCCGGCCTTGAAACTGAACGGGCAGGACGGGGACACCTCCTTCCTTTCGGTGGCCAGCACCCTTGCGATGCAGGCAGAGTGGCGTCTCTGGATCAAGTTGTCGTTCAATACCTCGGCCAGCAATTTTGCACGTTTTTACCTGACCTCCGACCAGCCCGACCTTTCCGGTCCCCTCGAGGGTTATTTCCTGCAGGTGGGCGGTGCCAATGACAGCATCGGGCTGTTCCGGCAGTCGGGCGACGCGATCCTTCCCCTTTTCACGGGCTCGTCAGCATACACCGGTAATTCGACCAATGTCCTTCACCTCAAGGTGACCCGGGACGATGCCGGATCCTGGAGCCTCTATTGCGACCCGGATGGCGGTTACGGGTTCGTCCTTGAGGGCACCTGTGCCGACACCGTCATTCAGGATTCCCAGTTTGCCGGGATCTATTGCCGGTACACCAGCAGCAACGCCACAAAGTTCTACTTTGATGATCTTTATGCTGCGGACCTTTATGCCGATACCATTCCACCGGCCCTCGAAGACCTCGAAGCTGAGTCGGAGGTGTCGCTGCGGCTGGTCTTCTCCGAGGTTCTTGAGCCGGCGTCGGCCCAGGATATGCTCAACTACCAGGTCAACCCTGGGGTAGGACATCCAGCCGAAGCGATCCTTGATCCTGCTGACCAGTCGACGGTCCTTCTTCTTTTCGATGCAGTAATTGCAGCAGGTGAGCCATTCGACCTTGAGGTCTCCGGTGTCATGGACCCGGCCGGCAATGTTATCCTACCGGTGGTCCATCCCTTCACCCTGGAGTTGCCGCCACTTCTCCGGCCGGGTCACCTGTATGTCAGCGAGGTGATGGCCGATGTCAACCCGCCGCCCGCCGGTCTACCGGGGGTCGAATACATTGAGCTTTACAATCCCGGACCGGATCCTGTGGACCTTCATGGTGCCACCCTGCAGCCCCGGGAGTCTTCGCTGCCCCTTCCTTTTCCTGACGTGGCCCTCGCCGGGGGCGGGTACCTTCTGGTCACAGGGCCGCCGGATGCTGCGCTCCTTGAGGGCTATGGCCCGGTTGTCGGGCTGCCGGGCTTCGGGATCAACAACGAAGGGGTGATCATCCTCAGAAATGAGGAAGGGGAGGTCCTGCATGCACTATCTTATTCGACGGATACCTACAAGGACCCGTTCAAGGAATCAGGGGGCTGGTCGCTGGAGCTTGCGGGCCACGAGAATGCCTGTGCCCTGGAGGCAGGATGGCAGGCCTCAGCGGATATCAGCGGGGGGACGCCCGGCGGGGAGAATTCAGTCGTTGCGGCACCGGGATCTTCCCCGGTGGTCGCCGACCTCCACCTGGCGGAGCCCGACCTGTTGCAGGTCAGGTTCTCCCACCACATGGACAGCATTGCCCTGTCCGATCCTTTGAATTACATGGTCCCCGGATATGGTCCCCCGCAGACTGCTGCCTTACCGGCACCATTTTTCAATGTCGTGGAGCTGTCGTTCGGGACGGCATTTCCTCAGAACGGGATGTTCACGTTGACACTTACGGATACCCTCCCGGATTTTTGCGGGGGCCAGCTGTTGCCTGGCGAGGGATACCCTTTTGTGAGGCCGGCAGATGCCGGGCCCTGGGATATCGTGATCAACGAGGTGATGGCCGACGAGGATCCTCCCATCGGGCTGCCGGGCCATGAATATGTCGAACTGTTCAATGTCACGGACCGCCATCTTCGGATGCAGGGCTGGTCTTTATCCATCGACGGAGCTGTTTTTCAGATACCCACCGTCATTGCCGGGCCCGGCGAGTACCTGCTCCTGGTTGGTGAGGATGATGCCCTGATATTCAATCTCTTTGCCCGGACAATCCTCATTGAGGGAGCTTTCCTCCCCAATGCCGGTGCCCGGATCATCCTTTATGATGCCCAGGGGCACATGGTGAGCGGATGCGATTATGACCAGGACCTTTACGTTGAGCCGGACGCGGGCTCCGGCGGTATTTCCCTTGAGCTAACGGATCCCTATAACCCCTGCGGGCTTGCCGGCAGCTGGCTCCCCTCGGAAGCACCGGAGGGAGGCACTCCCGGCGCCCTCAATTCGGTGGATGCGGCGTATGAAAAGAAGCTATCCATAAGCCATGCACTGGTCGCGGACAGCGCCGAGTTGCTGGTGGTCTTCGACATGAAGCTGGATCCCGTAAGCCTGATGGATGGGTCCTTGTTCCATGTTGATCATGGCATGGGTAATCCCCAGCAGGTCGCAGTGCCGGATGTCTTTGGCTCTGCCGTGCGCCTGTTCTTTGACCGGGAGTTCCTGCCGGGGATCCTTTATTCGCTCTCCGTCGACCAGCCATTGGAGAATTGCATCGGACTTTCATATGCGGTGGCCGGCGATCATCTATTCGGCAAGGCAGAGCCCCCTGCGCCTTTCGATGCGGTGATCAATGAGGTGCTTTTCAACCCGGCCGGGGACGGAGTCGATTTCATCGAGATCATGAACCGGTCGGACAGGATATTGAACCTGAGAGACCTGATGCTTGGCACCATTCGGGTAGATGCGTTCGGTGCCGTGGATACCCTTCTTTATGATATTTGTGAATCGGACCGTTTGTTCCTGATGGGCGAACTGGTCGTCCTCACGCGGGATCCTGTAACTGTCCGGGAGCAGTATGTTTGCGGCGACCTTTCAGCTTTTTGCGGGATGGGCTCCTTCCCGTCCTACAACAATGATGAGGGCACCGTTTTGCTGATTCGCCGGAGCGGGGCGGTGATCGACCGGATGGGATATGCCGCCGGCATGCACCACCCCCTGCTCAGGATGGTGGAGGGCGTGTCGCTGGAGCGACTGCATCCCGACCGGCCATCCATGGACCCCACCAACTGGCACTCAGCCTCCTCCGGCAGCGGCTATGCCACGCCGGCCCTGCCCAATTCGCAATACGATGAGACCTCCGAGAAACCGTCCGCGCTCTGGGTGGAACCCGGTATTTTCAGTCCCGACAATGACGGGGTCGATGACGTGGCCACCATCGGATACCGGTTTGATTCACCGGGGTTCATGGCGTCCGTGGTTATTTTCGATGTGGAGGGTCGGCCGGTCCGGTATCTCGTAAACAATGCCATGCTTGGGACAAGCGGTTTTTTCACCTGGGATGGGGTTACCGACGATCGCCGGAAAGCGGGCATCGGTATCTATGTGATCTTGTTAGAGGCCTTTGATCCTGCCGGCAGGATCGAAAAGAACCTTGTCACCGTTGTCCTTGCGGGTCGGCTCGACTGATCAGGATTCGTTTCCCGGCTCTTCGGGCTGGCTGCGGGTGTTGAACTTGTTCATGGTGCGGGTGATGCCGATGGTGACGTAACTCTTGATGATCTCCACTGCCGTTTCAATGCGGGGGGTCAGGATGTCGGTCTCCTGTTTCGTCCATCGCCCGAGCACATAATCGACCTGATATCCCTGTGCGAAGTCATTGCCGATGCCCACTCGAAGCCGGGCGAACTGCGGGGTGCCGAGCTCAGCGATGATGCTGCTGAGGCCGTTGTGTCCTCCGTCGCCCCCTTTCGCCTTGAGCCGCAGCGTGCCCAGGGGCAGGGCCAGATCATCCACGATCACAAGGAGGTTCTCCAGCGGGATCTTTTCCTTGTTCATCCAGTATTTGACCGCATTGCCGCTCAGGTTCATGTAGGTGGAAGGTTTCAACACCAGCAGGGTGCGTGCCCGGTATTTCACAGTCGCCATCTCGCCGTAGCGGCCCGATGAGAACGAGGTGCTCCCTTCCTGCGCCATCGCGTCTGCCACCACAAATCCGATATTATGCCGGGTGTCGGCATATTGATCTCCGATATTCCCAAGTCCTGCGATCAGGTATTTCATTGGTTACGATCTGTTTTGCAGAGTTCCTGCTGCTTTCGTCAAAAATACGATTATCCGAAAGAAAAATACCAAATCCCATGACGGGATTTGGTATTGTAATCGATACGGGAAGTCCGAACTGCTATGCTTCCCCTCCTTCGGCCTTTTCCCCGGCTGGAGTTTCCCCTTCGGACGTGTCACCTTCTTCACCTTCAGCAGGTGCACCTTCCTCGCCTTCCTCTTCTTCTCCGGGTTCATCCATTCCTGCGCCGCGGGCGGTCTTGACACCCACGATCTCCGAGTTGGGCTGGTTCATCAGCTCAAGGTTGGGCAGGTTGAGGTCCCTGACTTTCACGTTGTCGTTCAGGTCGAGCTTGGAAATACTGATCTCGATCACATCCGGAAGGTTTTCCACGAGTCCTTTGACGAGGAGTTTCCTGAGCTTGATCCTCAGTTTGCCACCTTTGATGACGCCGGGGGCATTTCCTGTCAGTTTCACCGGAATTCCGATCACCACGGGCTTGCCCGGGATCACCTGGAGGAAATCGGCATGGAGAATGACGTCGGACACGGGGTGATACTGCACATCCTGGAGGATGCACTGGTATTCGGTGCCGTTGATGGCGATGTTTAAAATGTATACTTCAGGGGTAAAGATGACCTTTGAAAATTCTTTCTCGGGGATGGCAAAGTGCACCTGCTCCTTACCACCGTAAAGTACGCAGGGGATCTTTCCCTCCCTCCTGTGTTTTTTAGCATCTTTTTTCCCTACGTTCTCTCTGGGAGAACCGCTCAATGATACTGTTTTCATTTTTGATAAAGTTTAATTAATGGATTATAATATTCAGCTCCCCTTGATCTGGTAGAGCGAGCTGATGGATTTCGTTTTGAGCGCCCTGCTGATCACTTCAGCAAAGAGGTCGGCCGTTGAAAGCACCGTGATCTTATCGCATCCCGGTTTTATGGGGATGGTATCGGTGACGATCACTTCTTCAAAACTCGATTCGTTGATCCGTTCGTAGGCTTCACCCGAGAATACGGGGTGTGTACAGAAGGCCCTGACGCTTCGGGCGCCACGTTCCATGATCAGGTTGCCGGCTTTTGTGATGGACCCTGCCGTGTCGATGATATCGTCGATCAGGACCACATCCTTTCCTTCAACATCCCCGACCAGTTCCATGTTGCCGATCTGGTTCGGTTTCGACCGCTGCTTGTAGCAGATCACGAACCCTGTGTTCAGAAACTTGGCATAGGCTGCTGCCCTTCTGGTGCCGCCCGTATCGGGGGAGGCCATGATCAGGTTGGGCAGGTTCATGCTTTTCAGGTATGGGATGAAGATGGTGGAGGCAAACACATGGTCGACGGGAACGTCGAAGAACCCCTGGATCTGGTCGGCATGCAGGTCGATGGTGATGATCCGCTGCACCCCTGCTGCCGTGAGCAGGTTGGCGATGAGTTTGGAGGCGATGGACACCCGCGGTTTGTCCTTCCTGTCCTGTCTTGCAAATCCAAAATAGGGAATAACGGCAACGATCCTTTTGGCTGATGCCCGTCTTGCTGCGTCGATCAGCATCAGGAGTTCAAGCAGGTTCTCGGCCGGCGGGAAGGTGCTTTGTACAATGAACACGTCCCTGCCCCGTATGTTCTCCTCAAAAGAAGGCTGGAATTCACCGTCGGAATAATCGGTCACCACTACCTTGCCCAACGGGCTGCCATAGCTGTTTGCAATCTTTTCAGCCAGGTAGAGGGTGGCCCTTCCGGAGAAGATCATAGCTTTTGTTGCCATTGCTATTCGTTTAATTGGATTTGAAACTGGCCGCGAAATTACTATTTATTTGTATTACAGCCAACCAAAACCCCCGGCCGTGGTAAAAAAATCTGGGGGAACCTCCTTGTATCCAACAAAAAAAGGCTACTTTTGCGCTGCTGCAAAGCACAGGCCCGGGTGGCGGAATTGGTAGACGCGCTGGTCTCAAAAACCAGTGGGGTAACTCCCGTGCCGGTTCGATCCCGGCTCCGGGTACGACAAGATGAAAAGAGAGGGTGTCCGGTCCGCACGGCCACCCTCTCTTTTTTCCCTCGGCAATCCATCCCGGACCGCTGACAGGCGGATTAAAAATTCCCGGCAACACAACTTCCGCCGCCTAAATCTGTTTGATTATTTACGTGCCACGTGCATTTTTTGTAATTTCGTAGGTTAAACATTGAAAGCGTTGAAAAACCGTCTCGCACTCTATCTTCCCCTGCTGTTCGCACTGATTTTGATCCTCGGGATCTTCCTGGGATACAAGCTCACCCCAGTGACACTCCATCCGCAGTTCCTCAGCATCAGCCCGAACAAGTACAACAAGCTCAATGATGTGGTCAATTACATCATGCAGGAGTATGTTGATTCCGTAAACAAGGAGGAATTGACGGAAGAGGGCATCAGCGGCATCCTGAGGAAGCTCGATCCTCACTCCACCTATATCCCCGCCGAGGATTTCAGCGAGGTGAATGAGGCGCTCTGGGGCAATTTTGAAGGTATCGGCATCCAGTTCCGGATCGTGGACGACACCATCGTCGTGATACAGCCCATTCCGGGCGGCCCTTCCGAGAAAGTCGGGTTGATGGCCGGTGACCGCATCGTGACAGTCAACGACAGCCTGGTGGCCGGCGTGGGCATCACGAACCAGGGTGCTACCCGCAACCTGAAAGGGAAACGGGGGTCGCAGGTCGATGTGGGCATTTACAGGAGGGGCATCAGCGGGTTGCTGGACTTTACCATCACCAGGGATGTGATCCCGACCTACAGCCTTGATGTTTCGTTCATGCCTCTGGAGACGATCGGGTACATCAAAGTCAGCCGGTTCTCGGCCACCACCCACAAAGAGTTCGTAGAGGCCTCGGAGAAGTTGCTTGCGGAGGGAATGACCCATCTCATCCTTGACCTTCGCGGGAATACCGGCGGTTACCTCTCGGAGGCCACGGACATGGCGGACGAGTTTCTCGAGAAGGGGAAGCTCATCGTTTTCACGGAGGGTAAGAACCAACCCCGGGAATCATACCATGCGACCCGCAAGGGCATGCTGGAGGATATGGACCTGACCATCCTGATCGACGACGCCACGGCTTCGGCCAGCGAGATCCTTGCCGGGGCGATCCAGGACAATGACCGGGGCATCATCGTAGGCCGGCGGTCGTTCGGTAAAGGATTGGTGCAGAGGGATATGGATCTGCTCGACGGATCGGCATTGCGGCTCACGGTAGCCCGGTATCACACCCCCTCCGGAAGGTGCATCCAGAAGCCCTATGATAAGGACCAGGGCTTTGATGCCTATTACAGCGAATCCTACCACCGGTATGTCAACGGGGAGATGAAGGTCAGGGACAGCATCCAGGTGAACGACACATTGAGGTATTACACCGAAGCTGGCCGGGTCGTGTACGGAGGTGGCGGGATCACTCCCGACGTGTTCGTCCCCTTGCCCGACGATCCCGGACTTGCTTATTACAACAGCCTGGTCAGGCAGGGTCTTGTATTCCGATATGCATTCGACTATACCGACAACCACAGGGCCGACCTGAACCGGTTCGAGGATTTTGACGCGTTCAACAAAGGGTTTACGGTAACCGGGGAACTATTCGATGATTTCGTCGGTTATGCCGCCGAACATGGCGTCAGGAAGGATCCGGAGGGAGCCGCGCAAGGCAGGGAAAGGATTAAGACGCTGATGAAGGCATACATTGCCAGGAATATTTATGACAATGCCGGATTCTATCCCATTTTCCTCTCTATCGACGAGGATTATCAGAAGGCCGTATCTTTGATCGAAGAGCAAGGGACGTAACCCCCACAATTGATAAACCAACCTGCACTGCAGGCCTAAAATCTTATGATCATGGCATTTGAATTACCACCGCTACCTTACAAAATGGACGCACTGGAACCCTTTATCTCGCAAGAGACGCTTGAGTACCACTATGGCAAGCACCACCAGGCGTATGTGAACAACCTGAACAACCTGGTCCCCGGGACCGAGTTCGAATCGGCATCCCTCGAGGATATCATCAAGAGGTCCAAGGGAGGGATTTTCAATAATGCTGCCCAGGTATGGAACCATACCTTTTACTGGGACTGCCTGTCACCGGACGGAGGAGGGGAGCCGAAAGGGACCGTTCTCGACGCCATCACCGAGTCGTTCGGCACCTTTGCCGGTTTCAAGGAACAGTTCACCAAGGCTGCCGCCACCCTCTTCGGATCAGGCTGGGCCTGGCTGGTCAAGACAGCCGACGGGAAACTCGGGATCGTGCAGGAGAGCAATGCCGGCAATCCCATGACCGGTGGCAAGACACCCCTGCTGACCTGTGATGTATGGGAGCATGCCTATTACATCGACAAAAGGAACAGGCGCCCTGAATACATCGCCGACTTCTGGAACCTGGTGAACTGGGATTTCGTCAAGGGCAGCCTCTGACGGGGGACCTTATGCGAAAAACCCGGGATCAATGACCTCCGGGTTCATCAAATACTGATTTCAAGGCTGATCTGCTGATCAAACGATCGGTAGGCGGCGCCCTATTCCACAGTCACCGATTTGGCGAGGTTACGCGGCTGATCCACATTGCAGTCGCGCATCACGGCAATGTGATAGGATAGCAGCTGCAGCGGGATGGTCGCCAGCAAGGGAACCAGCATCTCCTCTGTTTCCGGTACTTCCAGCACGAAATCGGCCAGTTCCTTGACTGTTTTATCCCCTTTGGTGACGATGGCGATGATCTTTCCCTTCCTGGCTTTCACCTCCTGGATGTTGGAGATCACTTTGTCATAGGTTCCTTTGTTTGTGGCCACCACCACCACCGGCATCTCCTTGTCGATGAGGGCAATGGGGCCGTGTTTCATCTCCGCGGCGGGATATCCTTCCGCGTGTATGTAGGAGATCTCCTTCAGCTTGAGGGCCCCTTCCATGGCGACCGGGTAATTATAGCCCCTGCCCAGGTAGAGGAAGTTGCGGGCGTAGATAAACATCTTGGCCAGTTCTTTCACCTGGGAATCCACTTTCAATGTTTCCTTCACCTTTTCGGGGATCCCTTCCAGTTCATTCAGGAGGAGCTGGAGCCTGGACTTGGACACTGTACCCTTCACCTGGGCCATTCGAAGGGCCATAAGGGTGAGGATGGTGACCTGCGCGGTAAAGGCTTTTGTGGAGGCCACCCCGATCTCCGGGCCGGCGTGGGTATAGGTTCCGGCATGCGTGGCCCGTGCGATGGACGAGCCCACCACGTTGCAGATGCCAATGATCGTCGCCCCTTTTGATTTGGCCAGTTCGATGGCTGCCAGCGTATCTGCGGTTTCGCCCGACTGGGAGATGGCGATCACGATGTCGTCTTCGCTGATGATGGGGTTGCGGTACCTGAATTCGGAGGCATATTCCACTTCCACCGGCGTGCGGGCGAGCTCTTCGATGAGGTATTCGCCCACCAGCCCGGCATGCCAGGATGTGCCGCAGGCCACGATGATGATCCGCCTGGCATTGACAAGCTTCTGCTCGTAGTCGCTGATGCCGCCCAGCTTGACCGTCCCTTCCCGTGCGTTCAGGCGTCCCCGCATGCTGTCGTGAATGGAGTTGGGCTGTTCGTAGATCTCTTTGAGCATGAAGTGATCGAATCCGCTTTTCTCCAGTTGCGTCAGGTTCAGCTCCAACCGCTGGATGTAAGGGGTCTTGGCTTTGTTTTCGATGGTCTTGATCTTGACCTTATCGCCTTTTTTCACCACCACGATCTCCTCATCGTTCACGTATACGACGTCCTTGGTATATTCCACGATGGGTGCCGCATCGGAGGCCAGGAAAAAATCGTTGTCGCCGATACCGACCACCAGCGGGCTGCCTTTCCTGGCGGCCACCAGCATGTCGGGATCTTCCCTGGAGATGACCACGATGGCATAGGCCCCTACCACCTGGTTCAGGGCGATCCTCACAGCCTCTTCCAGTTCCACTTTTTCGTTCTCCCTGATGTCTTCAATAAGCTGGATGAGCACTTCGGTGTCGGTATCGCTCTGGAAGGTGTATCCCCTCGATTTCAGTTCCTCCTTGAGGGGGGCGTAGTTTTCGATGATGCCGTTGTGGATCATCGCCAGTTTGCCGCTCTGGGAAACGTGGGGGTGTGCATTGACGTTGTTGGGCTCTCCATGGGTGGCCCAGCGGGTATGGGCGATGCCGATGTTCCCTGACGTATCCTTCCCGTTGACGAAGGTTTCGAGGTCAGAGACTTTCCCGGCGGTCTTGTACATGTTCAGTTCGCTGTTGAGCAGCGCGATGCCAGCGCTGTCGTATCCCCTGTATTCCAGGCGGTACAACCCTTTCAAAAGGATGGGGAATGCATCCCTGTCGCCAACATATCCAACAATTCCACACATATTTCAATCAGGTTAAAAAATTTGTGCAAAGATACTGCGATAATCCGAGAAACAATGGATTTTCAATCCTTTATTCGATGTCGGTATAGGTTATTTGCAGCATAAACCTGCGCGGGTCCTGGGGACCTGTCCCATGCAATCTCATCTCGGTGGCTTTGATCGATTTTGCGGTGGGGAACAGACCGAGGCCAAGGTCCTTCTCCCCGGCAAGGAGATTCTGGATGTGCATCGACACCCGGAAGAAATAGGAGTTTGATTCCTTATCATAGCTGCCCCCGAAATAGTTCTCCCCTTCGAGCTGGTCGGGCACGAAGTCGAACGACTGCGTAGCCGTATTTTTGAAAAGGATGAGGCTCGAGGATGGTTCCCGGTGCTCGTCATATTCCTCGGCCACGTTGATCACCAGTTTGGCCTCGTTGATGATCCTTTCTGATGCGTTGGCCCATTCGAGGAGGCCGGGGAAATAGATGTTGGTCTTGACGCCGCCGGTACCCTGCAGGTAGAGGTCTTGCGTCCCGAGGGCCGTATCGCCGTTGAGGACCTGGGAAATGAAATCCTGGCTTCCCAGCAGGTACTCGTGCTCATACCGCCCCACGCGTGCGTTATTCAGGTTGATGAAGAACCTGAAGCGGAGGGAATCGGCAGAGTCGTTATGGTAATAGATGGTGAGGTTTGAGCGGTCGTCGAGCAGGTCGAAATAGAGGATGGCACCCTCGCCGGCGGTGTTCACATCGTCGCTGCGCAGGTAGATTCCCTTGAACTCCTCGAGGAAGGCCTCGCTCGACGAGGTGTGTGTTGTGTCGAGGGTGAACATGTAATCGGCGAAAGCATCCTCAAAAGGTATGCGAAGTTCGGCCCTGACGTATGAAGAGTCGTAGGTGCCTCCGCCGGAGTCCACCACGAGGATGTCCTCCAGGTCGGGGAAGAACGACAGCGAGCCCAATTCCAACTCTTCCGTTGCGAAAGAGATGTTGGACCAGTAGGAGCTGTCGCGTTCCATGTCCTCCAGGACCCGGAAGGCCCGCACCGTCTGCTCCGTTTCGAGGTTCCCGTAGTACCCGTCGTAAACCATGGTGAAGATCACCGAGTCGGCCACGGGATTCGATCCCCAGTCGGGGTTCAGGGAGGAGATCCTCACCTGGGTGTAAATGCTGGTGTTTGTGCGGCCGAAAGTTTCGGAATACATGCTTCCCAGGAGATTGAGGGAAGTTTCGTCGGAGATCACCGAATCTTCGACCAGGGAATAGGCAAGGAGGTTGAACGTGGTGTCCTTGCCAACAAAAGGCTTGCTGTCATCGAGGAGGTCAATGCCGATGGAATCAGGTTTTTTGGTACAAGAAGCCCACACCAGGGCTGTTATCAACAAAGCGGGGAGGTATCTCCAAAGTCTGGCTTTCAATCTGTCCTGCATTTAGTAATGAACTCTAAACTATTATTCGTCCTTCTTATTATCCCTCGCCCAAAACTTTGTCGTAAAATTCATTGTAACTGGCAATGTAGTTATCCATCGGCTGGTAATCCAGGAAGTCCTTTCCCGTTTGGCCGATATAATTCTTAAGTTCGGTGTCGATCGTTTCCTCCCCCTGAATGACCGCATCCGAGAAGTCGACGGCCCCTTTGATCAGTCCCTCGTAGTTGGACTTTTCATATTGTGCCAGGTCCTTGTTGGTGATGCCGTCGAGCTTTATCTTCTTCGAGGCATCTTTGGATAGATGCTCGGAGAAGCCGTCGTTATAAACGGAAAAGATCACCTTGGTATCGGAGAAGAGGGGATTGTCCTTGAAGGCGCGCTTGATGTAAAGCGGCACGAAGCTGGTCATCCACCCGTGACAGTGAATGATGTCGGGGGGCCAGCCAAGTTTCTTCACGGTCTCGATGACGCCCCTGGAAAAGAAGATCGCCCGTTCGTCGTTGTCGTCGTAGAAATTGTCATTCTTGTCCCTGAGCACGAACTTCCGCTGGAAATAATCCTCGTTGTCGATGAAATACACCTGCATCCGGGCCTGCTGGATGGATGCGACCTTGATGATGAGAGGATGGTCGTTGTCGTCGATGATGAGGTTCATTCCCGACAGGCGGATTACCTCGTGGAGCTGGTTCCTTCTTTCATTGATGTTCCCGAACCGGGGCATGAACGTCCTGATCTCTCGGCCCCGCTCCTGTGTTCCCTGGGGGAGGTACCTGCAGATGGTACCCATATGTGATTCTGGAAGATAGGGGATTATTTCCTGGGCAATGAATAATACCTTGGCTTTCTCCATAATCT
>CAYLTG010000008.1:44900-48941 GCA_964386225.1 uncultured Bacteroidales bacterium | reverse complement strand
TCATCCTCACCCTCGACGACGGCATCGTCTTCAAGATCGTCGAGAACAGGATCAAAGAAGAAGGCAAACTGGTGCTCCACTCCCTGAACACCCTCTACGCCCCCTACCCGATCGACGTCCGCGACGTCAAGGAGGTATGGAAATTCGTGAACTTCATCAGCTCGGAGATGCCAGAAAAGAACATGGAGAAAGACGACCTGGTGAGCGAAGTGAAGGCGCTGAGGCATGAGGTCCGTGCAATCCAGACGAAACTGAAGATCTAATGGTCCATCTCATCGGAATTTCAGGACCAATAAAACGGATAATGACAATCCGTTCAATATGCACAATTCAACAACTCAGTATTTCACCAATTCACTGATATTATTCAGCCAACCCCTCGTCAATCCTTTGATCGCAACGTGTATTCCATCATTGACATAGAAACCACCGGCCTGAGCCCGAAACGGGAAAAGATCACGGAGATCGCCATCTTCGTGCACGACGGCGAACAGGTGGTGGACGAGTTCACGACCCTCATCAACCCGGAGGTCGACATCCCCTACCGGATCACCCAGCTCACAGGCATCAGCAACAAGATGGTACAGGAGTCGCCCAAATTCTACGAGGTGGCCAGGCGCATCGTTGAAATGACGGAAGGGACCACCATCGTGGGTCACAACGTGAGCTTCGACTACAATTTCATCCGAAAGGAATTCAGGGAGTTCGGCTACGACTTCCAGCGCCAGAAGATCTGCACGGCCCGGCTCAGCAGGAAACTGCTCCCCGGAAGGCGGTCTTATTCCCTGGGCAAGCTCTGCCAGGAACTGGGCATTACCAATACACACCGGCACAGGGCTTTCGGCGACGCCGCCGCCACTGTGAAGTTGTTCGAGATCCTGTTGCGGGTGGAAAAGAACCTCCGGGACATCTCCATGCGGGAACTGAATACCGCCCTTGACCCGGACCAGCTCAGGAAGCTTCCGCGGGAACCCGGCGTCTATTACTTCTACGATGATGAGGGGGAGCTCATCTATGTGGGCAAGAGCAAGAACATCCACGACCGGGTGATGTCGCACCTCTCCAACAACGGCTCCAAGCGCGCCATAGAAATGCGCAACCGCATCGCCGACGTGGGCTACGAGGTCACCGGCAACGAGCTGGTGGCACTCTTGCTTGAGTCCAACGAGATCAAGGAACGGGAGCCTCATTACAACAGGGCGCAACGGAGGAAGACCTATCTATGGGGTTTGTACATGCATAAGGATGAGCTTGGATACCTGAGGCTTTCCCTGGAACAGAACAAGAGCGACAAGCTGCCCCTGACGACCTTCGCATCGTCGATGGCGGCCAAGAGCCACCTGTTCATGCTCACCGAGGCCTTTGAACTCTGCCAGAAGCTTTGCGGCCTGTTCGAGACCAAAGGGGCCTGTTTCCATTACAATATCAGGCAATGCCGCGGGGCATGCATCGGTGAGGAGCCACCCGCGGAATACAACGAACGGGTGCTGCAGGCCACCGAACCCTACCGGTTCGACCGAAAGAACTTCCTGGTGGTCGACCGCGGACGCACCGACGGCGAGAAAGCGGTGGTCGGGGTAGAAAACGGCAAATACCTGGGCTTCGGCTACATCGATTTCGAGCTGAACGGCGAACTGCGGGTGGATGACCTCATGGGATGCCTGAAAAAATACCCTGACAACCGCGATGTACAGCAGATTATCAGGGCATATGTCAAGCGGAACCGGACGGTCCGGATTGTGGACTTCTGAAGCGGTTCAAAGTGTCCCGCCGGGGGGCCGTCCTAGTCTTTCTTTTTGATGGAACAACCGATGGCTTTCGTAACGGCCGGATCGGGCTCATTGCCAGCCAGAAGGGCATCCACGGCATTGGCCAGGTAGGGCTCCTTCACCGATGTGGCATCGCCATAATTGTCGTCGATGGTCCCAATGTAGCGGACCACCAGGTCACCATCCTCCTTGTTCAGGACATACACATGCGGTGTGCGGGTGGCCCCGTACCTGGGATAGGTCGACTGTTCCTTGTCGTAAAGATAGGGGAAGGTGAACCCTTTCTCCTTCGCGCGTTCCTGCATGCCCTCATAGGAATCGCCGGGCTGCACCTCGGGATCGTTGGGGTTGATGGCGATAACGGGGTATCCAAGCTCCTTGTATTTCTTGTCCAGTTCGATGATCCGGTCCTCATAGGCGATGGCATAGGGGCAATGGTTGCAGGTGAAGATAACGATGAACCCTTTGGCATCTTCGTAATCTGAGAGCGAGATCATGGTCCCGTCAACATTTTTCAATTTGAAATCAGCGGCTTTGTCGCCGATGCCATATCCTCCGGCATGTGCAAGACCGAGGGTCAGCATGGCGAAAAGAGTGAACAGTGTTTTCATAGTAGTGATATCATTTTAGTTTAGATTCGACAATTTGCTTAAGCTCCTGATAATCAAGCTTCCTTTCATAAAAGCTGCGGTCATTCCCTTTGTAGATGAGTGTGGCCGGTATGGCCCCCGACCAGGATGGTTCCACCCGGTCGATCCAGTTGTTGGCGTTCACCTCGGCGAGGTGGATAACCTCGGGTTTGAGCCCGTGCTCTTCAATGAATGGAAGCAGCTGGTCCTCGTATTTCGCGGGCATGTCAAGGCTTACCAGGATCATTCGGAACTTCTTGTCCCGGTATTCTTCATGGACTCTTTCAAAGGAAGGCAACTCCTCGACACAGGGTTTGCACCAGGTGGCCCAAAAATTAATGACATAGACCGTATCGCCGGAACGGTTCAGCAACGATTCCAGCTCCTCGAACTCCACCTGGGGGACCTTACCGCCCCCGCCGCCGGCACAGCCGGCAACTACCAGCATCATGAAAAGGGCAATGGATGTCAATGCTTTCAATTGAGCGTGTTTATCAGTTAAACAAGCAGAGAAAGGATTGGTTTATCCGCAGGAAGATTTAATTGTTAATAAAGTCTAAAATCCTGTCCATGGGCCAGGGTTCCTCACCACTGAGCTTCAGGATATCATGCCCTTCAGGGGGTTGGCCGTGATCCAGGAAGCACTTCCAGATGTGGTCCACATACCAGTCCGGTTCATTTCCCCATCGATGGTCGCCGGCCTTTCTTTTCCGAAAGGTCTCCTCACGGATGCTCACAAAGATCATTCTGTCGAACAGTTGATTGAGGTCAGCCCTGTTGAAGAGCAGGAATCCGTCGGCGATCACCAGGCCGGTGTGTCTTTCCGCCTCCAGGATATCGGTCCGCAGGCGGTCGAAATCGATGGTCCGGGGCAATTCCCAGTCGATGCGGTCCCGGATACGGGGCAACCGGTCTTCGGGGAAAACATAGTCGTCCTGGCAGAGCGCCACGGTCCCGGCGGGATCAAATTCCCGGGCGATGGCTCTTGCCAGGCCGGATTTTCCGGCATTGCTGGGACCGGCGATACCTATTATCATGGATGATGATCAGGGCAGCAAAGGTCGGCATTATTTGCGAAACTGCCCCCGGATTACGGATGCGGGCCCTTTGTGATACAGCCCTTCCTCAAGCTGGATCACTTTCTTTTCCAACTCCACCACTTCCAATTCTTCGAAGTCGAGCAGGAGCTCCTCTTCCGAATAAAGCATTTCGATGTCCCTGGGCCCTCCTGACGGGTAGCCGAGCTGCTCCTTTGAGAAGCCCTCGATGACCAGCGTGCCGCCGGGAGCGAGGAAGCCAGCCAGCTTCCGGTGCCATTGCCGACGCTTCCCGGGCGGCATGTGCGCAAATACGAGCACAACGGCATCGAACCATGCGGCAGGATAGTCGGCTTCTTCGTATGTGGTCACCCGGTAGTCGATCGTCACGCCGGAACCGACTGCGAGGGCGAGCGCTTTCTTTTGCCCCTCCCGGCTGAAGTCAAAAGCATGCACGTTGAACCCTTTGCGGGCGGCATACACCGCATTCCGCCCTTCTCCCTCGGCGGGGAAAAGCACCCTGCCCTGCGGCATGGTTTGGAGGACCCACCGGACATAATCGTTGGGTTCCACCCCATAGGCATACTCGGGTTCACTGTATCTCGA
>CAYLTG010000008.1:25323-44800 GCA_964386225.1 uncultured Bacteroidales bacterium | reverse complement strand
CCCCGGGATAACCTGAGGAAATAGGCTCCGCTTTTCTCGGCTGACAGATCGATCTCCTGCTCATAGCGGCCGTCCTGGCCTCTGAGCTTTTTCGAGAAAACCTCTTGCCCCGTGATGGAAAACACCTGCAAATCAATGGCCTCACCTGCCTCCGCTTCGAAAGTTACCTTGAATTTGCCGTCGGAAGGATTGGGGTGGAATGCCAGGCGCTTCAGCTGCAGCGGATCATCGCCCTCCGTTCTGATGTCCACACCTGCTTTCTCCAGCGTTTTCCTGTCCTTTTCATTGAGGGAGGACACGATCAAAGTACTCTTTATGCGAACCGAATGATCTCCCTCCTTCGTTTCAAATACCTCGACGAATACCTCCTTTTCGCCATCCTTGGAGCCGTCGCCCTTGAGGATCATCATGTGGTCGCTTTTCACCCCTTTCAGCTCCAGTATTTCATCTCCCGACTTGATCACATAGACCTCCCCGTCGTCATCCACCTCCACGGTCATCTGCACGGCACCCTCGGCATCGACCCATTCCAGTTCATCGTCCTCTCCGACCACAACTCTGATCTTCTCGCCATCCTCATCCATGAGCATGATCATGCCACCTTCCCTGCCCTCGACCTTTTGAATCTCTTCACCGTCCATGATCACATAACCGTAAGATCCTTCACCGACCTTCAGGCGGATCGTTTTTTCTCCGTCCAGGGTGTCGCCAGTCGTCACGGAAACATGTACCTTCTTATCCCCGCTTCCGGATCCGGGCCCTGCTCTCCTGACGATGATCACCTCCTTCTCCCCATTTTCCACGTCCAGCTCTTCGATCTCGATTTCGATATCCTCCAGCATCTCCTCAATAATCCCTATCTCCAAATCGATATTCTCCAGCCCGTACCCTGAGAGCGTGGACTTGATCTCCATGAGTTCCTCGTCGCTGATGACATTTCCGATCAGGATGGTGGTATCGATCACCGTGCGGCCCTCATCGGATTCTTTCACCACTTTTACCCGGACCTCCTTGTCTTTCTTCACATCTTCCTCCTGGGCCTGCAGTTGAAAGGCGGACAATGAAAGGAGGAGGATTACGGCAATGGCATACAAATTTTTCCTAATTTTAATCGTTTTCATGATTGTTGATTTTAAAGTTATCACTGCAAAGCTAATCCACTGTTTTCCAAGGCAAAGTTAAACCCTGGTTAAAAAAGGTTAAGGAAAAGTTAAAGTGGTTTCACGATGCCCGGGGATCGACCATCTTTGCAGTGTAAATCGCGCCTGCCGGCATGATCAGAAAGAACTTCATAACCTGGATCCTTGCCTTGATGACCATTTCCCTGATGGGGATCATCGCGGTGCAATACTTCTGGATCTCCAATGCCGTGCACGTTCAGGAGGAGCAGTTCGACCGGTCGGTGAGCAACGCGCTGTCAAAGGTCGTGGCGCGGCTCAAAAAGGACCGGGATGTGGGCTTCATCGTGAACAACGCAATCAATGACCGGGCGGCTACACGGTATGAATATGTAATCAACATGAACGATTCCCTTGTCTGGGCAGATGATGAAGGAGCCATCGAATTCCCGGGCAGGTCGATGGTTGCGATCCATCCGGGAAAGGGAAGCGTCACGGTGGGCATTGACAATGAAGGAGGGAATGCCTTCACCATCAATGCTTTTGCGGGTGATTCACTGCGGCTCAGGACCATCATCAACCTGGACTCCCTAAAAGAGGAGCTGGACCAGGAATATTTTTACGTGATGTCGGAACTTGAGGACTCCCTGGAGGTGATTGTCAACAAGACCCTGTCGCTTGTGCGCAGCAGAAAGGCATCGGTGAATGAGGCCCTCGACGATATGGTGGTGGAACTTGAAACTCTTGACGACCTGCCGGAGGCGGCCGTCACCAATGAACAACTTCATGCCAGGCTCCGGGAGTCCCTGCAGGATGAAGGCATCGAACTGGACTTTGAATACGCCGTTCGGTACCCGGGCTCTGACTCGCTTTCTTCGTTGAGGAGCTCTTCCTATTCAAAAGAGAAGACCAGGGTATACAACACCCGCATGTGGCCGGAGAGCATCTTTGGCCGGCCCGAGCTGTTGTCGGTTTACTTCCCGGGCAGGCAGGCGCACATCCTGAAGTCAATGGGCTGGCTGCTGTCAGGATCGGTCCTTTTCACCCTGGTGATCATGATCACTTTTATTGTTGCCCTCCGGGTGATCCTGCGACAGAAAAAGCTGTCCGAGATCAAATCGGATTTCATCAACAACATGACCCACGAGTTCAAGACCCCCATCGCCACCATCTCGCTGGCAGTCGACTCCATCAACAACCCCTCGGTGATCAGCAACCCGGACAGGATCCGTTATTTCACCGGGGTGATCGGCGAGGAGAACAAGCGCATGAACAACCGGGTCGAGAACGTGCTGCAGATGTCCCTCATCGAGACCAGCGATTTCCGCCTGCAATACGAGGAGGTCGACATGCACGACCTCATCCGGCAGGCAGCGCGCAATGCTGAGCTCCAGGCGGCCAACCGGAACGGTTCGGTGGCACTGGACCTGCGGGCCGGGGATGCACGGGTCATGACCGACCGCACGCACATCCTGGGGGTGCTGACGAACCTGCTGGACAACGCCGTCAAGTATTCCGACGAAATTCCCAGGATCACAGTCCGGACCTACGACAATGCCAGCCAGTTCACCTTCGTCGTCGAAGATGAAGGCATCGGCATGACCCGGGAGGAGACAAACAAGATCTTCGACAAGTTCTACCGGGTAAGCAGCGGCAACATCCACAATGTGAAGGGTTTCGGACTGGGTTTGAGTTATGTCAGGGCCATCCTCCTGGCGATGGCGGGCGACATCGACGTCAGCAGCCATCCAGGAAAGGGATCCAGGTTCACGGTGCGCATACCCAAACACCTTAAAAAGAAGAATGAGCAATAAGGCGCGCATATTCCTTGTGGAGGACGACCACAACTTCGGCTCCGTCCTCACCGCCTACCTCGAGATGAACGGTTTCGGGACCAGGTGGGTCGACGATGGCAAGGACGCACTGCGGGAATTCGCAAAAGGTGATTATGACATCTGCCTGCTTGATGTGATGTTGCCGAATGTGGACGGATTCGCCATTGCGGAGGGTATCCGGAAGATCAGCCCCCATATTCCCTTCATCTTCCTGACGGCAAAAACCCTGAAAGCAGACATCCTGAGGGGCTATGCCACCGGGGCCGACGATTACGTGACCAAGCCCTTCGATTCGGAGGTGCTGATATGCAAGATCGAAGCGGTACTGACCCGGAGCTCGGGAAGCGAAAAGCAAGAAAAGCCCCGGGAAATCCATGACCTCGGAGATTACGTGTTCAACCACGACCTGCGGGAGGTCAGGCACGGGGAGGAGGTCCATAAGCTATCCCCCAAGGAATCGGAGCTTCTTCAGCTCCTCTGCCAGCACCGGAACGAGGTTCTCCCCCGGGAGCTGGCTTTGCGGACCATCTGGGGAGAGGAAAGCTATTTCACCACCCGGAGCATGGACGTGTTCGTCACCAGGCTCAGAAAATTGCTGAAGGACGACCCCAGGATCGAGATCATCAACATCCATGGGAATGGCTTCCGGCTCCTGGTCCGTGACGAAGACGCTCCGGGAACCTGACCTTTGCCGGCTCCCGGGTTGAAAACATAGGCCGGCAATGAACAATGGCTTTGCCTGAATTGTTTGAAACCATGACATTAACCTGAAACAAAGATCAACTTATGAAAAAATTCTACAATTTTCTTATCGTCCTCGGACTGCCTGCCCTCTTCCTGTTCATGACCAGCGAAGTGATGTACCCCTCCGGGTCCCCGGGCGGCAAATCTGGCTCGCCCGGCGACAACGGCGCCAACTGCACCGATTGCCATTCCGGGACACCTTCGAACCAGGCTGATTGGATCATCAGCCCGATGCTGCAGATCATGGGCTACTCGCCCGGCCAGTCCTATCCCCTGATCCTGACGGGTTACAATCAGAATGCGCAGCTCTATGGTTTTGAGATGACTGCCGAAGACGACAATGGCAACAAGGTAGGTACATTCCTGCCGGACATGCTGGGGTTCGCGCAGGTCATCAACAACGGCAGTGCCGCCACACACACCGCCTTCGGCACCACCCCCATCGCCGACAGCGCGTTCTGGCTTCTCACCTGGACGGCACCGGAAACCACCGTGGGCAACATCACCTTTTACGCCGCCGTCAACGCCGCCAATGGGAACAGCAGCACCAGCGGCGACCAGATCTTCCTGACGACCCTCACCGTCAGTCCGTCCACCGGCATCGCCGACAAGAACGGGAAGAATATCCTGGGCATTTTCCCCAACCCGTCCGACGGACAAATCAATTTCATCAACGAAGATGCAATCAGAGGACAAAGGCTGGAGGTCATGAACCTGGGCGGCCAGGTCGTATTCACCGCTGCCGTGACACGGGGCGACAACCGCATCGACCTTGGCCACCTTGACCAAGGCATTTACCTCATCAGGCTGGGCGACAAAACCCAGCGACTGGTACTCCGGTAATCCCGGCGGTTAAAACACTTTCCTCAGGAACAAGCCAGGAATACCTGGCTTTTTTTTATGGCGGTAACTGCGCATTTCAAGGTATTGCCATGGATCCTGCGCGGGTCGACATCCTGCCTGCGCACCAGGATATCCTTGCCAAACCTGTTCTCGAGCCGCAAGGCTGCGGCCTTTCCGGAAGGGTACTCATCCACCAGGGTCTCTCCCAGGATATTGAACTCATAATTGAAGCCCACCTCGAAATAGGGATGGACGGGCTCCAGGAAGACCTGGTGGTCGGTCTCCACAAGTTCACAGGTGATGAGGTCGCCGTTCTTGAAGCCATATTTCTCATAGAATTTCTTCCTGATCCTGAATTCGCGGCCGTTGTCGGCCAGCAGGACGTAGGTGGCATAGCGCCCACCCTCGTTGCGGATGTGATCCAGCCTGAAATGGTATCGCTTTCCGGCTTCCAGGCCGGTATAGTCGTTCACCGACCCGCCCATGGAAAGGTACACCCTCCCCTTTTTGATCCTTTCGACCATGGCCCTCAGCATCTCCCCCGGTGTGAGCGGCCGGTCGATCTCGTCAGCGGGCATGTAGATGTCTTGGGCATGGCCGTTCCGGAGGACGGCAAGGCGTTCCGCGACACCATACCCGTTGTCCTGCTCGAGGAAACGGTCGAACACGAAGTCATAGGCCACGCCCAGCTTGTAGAAGGGGTGCTCGGGCTCGATGAAGATCTTCCCCGTGCAATTGATCTTGTCGATGCGGCAACGAACCTCGCTGTTGAGTTCCAGCCCATAGTAGAGGTAATGCGATTTATAAAGGAGGTGCTTGACACCGTTCACATCGGTCAGGACGAAACATTCCGCTCCGTCGGGGAGCACCACCGACCCTGAGATGCGGAAGGGATAGTACTTGCCCTCCTCGAGGACAATCTTAGCTTGTTGTTTTTCCATTCCTGTGTTCATCGCCGGTACGGACCGCCTTTTTCACACCTTTGACCTTTTGAAGCCTGCGCATGAGGCCATCCAGGTGTTTGGTATCCCGTACGCTCAACTTGAAACGCGCGTCAAATTTACCATCTTTTGCGGTATCCACCTTCACCGAAACCATATTCACCTTGAAATCGCTGGATATCACCGATGTGATGTTGTTCAGGATGCCCACCTCGTCGCTGCCGGTCACCTGGATGGTGGCCAGGTAGGTCTTGTTCCCGTCGGTACGGCGCCACTGGACATCGATCACCCGGTAGTTGTATTTCGAGAGCATCTGCCGTGCATTGGGACAATTGATGCGGTGGATGGTAATGCCTTTCCCGATGGTGACAAAGCCGAACACGGCATCGCCGGAGATGGGGTTGCAGCACTTCGCCAGTTCATAATCCAGGCTGTCGATGCTGTCGTCGATGAGCATGAATTCCTTGTCGCCAGGTTCGGGTTGCTTGCTCTGGACGCTGGGCTCGGTCTCCCTGGATGCCGGCTTGTTGCTTTCCCCATTGCCGTCGAGGGTCCTCCTGATATCGGAAAGGTCGATCTTCTCAATGGCGATGAGGTAGTATAGGTCGATCGACGACTCCAGCTTGTACTGTTTGATCAGCTTGTCCACGATGTCCTCATTGAACTGTATCTTCCGGTTCCGGAGCTTCCTCCGCAGGATCTCCTTGCCAAGCTCGGCCTCCTGGTACCGTTCTTCCTTGATGGAACGCTTGATCTTGCTCTTTGCCTTGTTGGTGATGACAAAGTTGAGCCAGTCCATTTTGGGGCGCTGGTTCTTGGAGGTGATCACTTCCACCTTGTCGCCATTCCTGAGCACATGGCGGATGGGGACGATCCTTCCGTTGACGCGGGCCCCGCTGCACATGTCGCCGACGCTGGTGTGGATGTCATAGGCAAAATCCAGCACCGTGGCTCCCTTTGGCAGCTTCCGCAGGTCACCCTCGGGGGTGAACACGAAGATGTTGTCGGAATACAGCTCCACCTTCGTAAGGTCCTTCATTTCTTCCCGGTCGGGTTCCGGACTTTCGATCACCTGCCTGATCCGGTTCATCCATTCGTCCTGCTCTTTCTTGCCGGCTCCCTCCTTGTATTTCCAATGCGCTGCAAGCCCTTTTTCGGCCACCTCGTCCATCCGCCGACTCCGGATCTGTACCTCGACCCACTTGCCGTTGGGCCCGAAAACGGTCGTATGAAGCGATTCATAACCGCTGGCCTTGGGGGATGAGATCCAGTCGCGCAACCTTTTGGGGTTGGGCTGGTAGATGTCGGTGACAATCGAATAGATGCGCCAGCATACGGCTTTCTCATCTTTCGGCAGGGCGTCGACGATGATCCGGATGGCAAACAGGTCATAGACCTCTTCAAACTCCACGTTCTGCCGCTTCATCTTCCGCCAGATGCTGTGGATCGATTTGGGACGTCCCTTGATGTCGAAGGTGAAGCCCTGCTTGTGCAGTCCCCGGTCGATGGGGCTGATGAAGTCCTGGATAAACGCCTTCTGCTTGGTCCGCGAATCCTTGATCTTCCTCGCCAGGTTGTCATAAATGGCCGGATAGCTGTACTTCATCCAGAGTTCTTCCATCTCGGTCTTCACATGATAAAGCCCCAGCCGGTGAGCAATAGGTATGTAGATGTGGTTGACCTCCTGGAGGAATTTCTCCCTGCGGCCCTCATCAAGCAGGTCGAAGGTGCGCATGTCGTGCAGGCGATGTGCCAGCTTCACCAGGATCACCCGGATATCCTTGACCAGGGAGAGATACAGCTTGCGGAAATTATCGGAGTGCACCGAAATCTTCTCCGTCTGAATGGCCGAGAGCCGGGTATAGCCCTCCAGGACGACGGCCACATCGGACCCGAATTCGCGGCGGATGTCCTGAAGGCTGACCGTTTTGTCGTCCACCACGTTGTGCAGGAGGGAGCAGATCACGGAGGTGATCCCCAGGTTCAGCTCCACCAGGGCGATCCGGGCCACACCGATGGAATGGTAGACATAATCCTCCCCCGACAGCTCCCAGTTGGGCTGATGATACTTCAGGACCAGCTCATAGGCCTTTCGCAATTTCCCCACCTCATCGCGCTTGATGAAGGGCTTGCAAAAACCCAGCAGCTCCCTGTAGATCTCACGGATCCTTTTGTTGTTGGTTTCTTGTTGTACCATGGTCGCTCCGTCTTCAGGGGACGAATCCCGGACCGGCAAAAATAGTCATCTTCAAAATAACCCGAAACACTCAATGAAAATTGTATGGCAGCTGCTTTTTAGGGCGTTGCCATCCCCGGCGGCCGGGGAAACATGATCTTCTTATTCAGCAGGGACGGGAGGCGGACTAGCTATCGCTGTCCTTCCCTTTCGAGGAGTCCTTCTTCCTGCCGGTCTGCGGCGTGCCGATGGACTCGCGCATGGTGGTATCGGCCTGAATATTCCTGAACTTGTAGTAGTCCATGATGCCCAGGTTCCCGGTGCGGAAGGCGTCGGCCATGGCCAGCGGTATCTCCACCTCGGCCTCGATCACTTTGGCGCGGGCTTCCTGAGCCTTGGCTTTCATCTCCTGCTCCTGCGCGACGGCCATGGCCCTGCGCTCTTCGGCCTTGGCCTGGGCGATGTTCTTGTCGGCATTGGCCTGGTCCATCTGGAGCACGGCCCCGATGTTCTTGCCGATGTCGATGTCGGCGATATCGATGGAAAGTATCTCGAAGGCGGTGCCTGAATCGAGCCCTTTTTCCAGCACGACGCGCGAAATGGAATCGGGATTCTCCAGCACCGACTTGTGTGAATCGGCCGAACCGATGGAGGAGACCACCCCTTCGCCCACACGGGCCAGTACGGTCTCTTCGCCGGCACCCCCCACCAGTTGTTTGATGTTGGCGCGGACGGTGACCCTGGCCTTGGCAATGAGCTGGATACCATCCTTGGCGACGGCGGTTACGGGCGGCGTGTCGATCACCTTCGGGTTCACCGACATTTGCACTGCCTCCAGCACATCACGGCCGGCCAGGTCGATGGCCGTGGCCACCTTGAACGAAAGGTCCATATTGGCCTTGTCAGCCGAAATTAAGGCGTTTACCACCGAGGGGACATTCCCGCCCGCCAGGTAGTGCGCCTCCAATTCATCTCTATTCACGGTCAGCCCCGCCTTGGTGGCCGATATCATGCTCCGGACGATCACCGTCGGCGGAACCTTCCGCCAGCGCATGAAGACCAGCTGGATCAGGGAGATCCTCACCCCTGACAGCAGTGCGGTGAACCACAGCCCCACCGGGATGAAATAAAAAATGATCCAGAGTCCGAACAGCGCCGCTACTCCGATGGCGATGATAATGAATACGTTTGATTCCATGTGTCGATCTTATTTTTTTGGTTTTACCGTTATTTTATTGAACTCGATGCTGATCACTTCGATCTCGGCCCCCGGATCGAGGTATTCGCCCAGTGTGCTCACCTCGAAATACTCGCCGTTGATCATCGCTTTGCCCATGGGTGCCAGCCTGGAAACAGCCCGTCCTGCATCCCCCACCCTGATCTTTTCGGCATCCACCAGGTTCACCTTCCCGTCGATGTTGCTCTTGAGCGAGGCTCGCTTCCAGGTCCCCGACTTCAACGACAGGGTCAGGGCCACCACCGAGAAAACAACGCACCCGCCGAGCGTCAGGGAGCCGGCCAGGGCGCCGTGGCCCGCGTAGGCCTGCCATACCCCGATGGCGATGAGTGCAAACCCGATGAAACCGGCCACATTGGTTCCGGGGAGCACCAGGATCTCCAGCAGCAGGAACAGGAATCCCACCACGATGAGTACGGCAATGATGGTCCAGCTCATGGCATTATGTTATGGAAACGGTGAGTTTCCGGTCAATCAAAGATTCATAGGGCAGCTTCAATTCGTTGAACGTGCCCGATTTCACCCCGCATTTGCCCTTGTAATGGGCGATAAGGGCACATTGTTCAGCCTGGTTCGGGTCGTGGCCGCAAACCTCGACCAGCGAATCGATCACGTGGTCGAATGTATTGACATCGTCGTTGTGCAGGATCAGCTCCTTCAGTGATTCATCCAGTTCCTTCGTTTGTCCCGAAGGATGTAGTTTCTCTTTCGTCATGACAATTCTGCATAAAGATGCATAAAAATAAATAATTATTCCATATCGGGATGAATTAAATGGCAATAACTTTGAACCAGAATATCCGAGCACTGTTGTTATCACTGAAACACAGACCAGCAGCACCATGGAGGAGACACAACCGACCATCTGCAAGACCCTGGAGCATCTGAGGGAGGCACTCGCCGGCGACCTCCCCGGCAGCATATCCCACCTGAGGATGGCATCCCGCGTGCGCCGCAGCGAGATGAAGTTCAAATACAACACCGAGGGTGCCGTGCCCAGCAGCGTCCTGATCCTGCTCTACCCCGTGGACGGGCGGCTTCACAGCGTGTTCATCCTGCGGCAGACCTATGACGGTGTCCATTCCGGGCAGGTTTCCTTTCCGGGTGGGCGACAGGAACCGGCCGACAGGGACCTGGTGGATACCGCCCTCCGGGAAGCGGCCGAGGAGGTCAACATCGACCCGTCTTCCGTCGAGGTGCTGGGCACACTGAGCGAAATGTATATCCCCCCGAGCAACTTCCTGGTCCTTCCCGTGGTGGGATACACGGCAACCAGGCCCGATTTCAGGCCCGACACGACCGAAGTGGCCGAGATCATCGAGTCCGGTCTGGAGTTCCTGTTCGACGAGACCAGGAAAAAAGAAACAACCCTGAACATCAGGGGCACCGTGATCGACACCCCCTACTACGACGTGAAGGACAAAATTATTTGGGGCGCCACTGCTATGATCCTAAGTGAATTAGCAGATGTAATTAAAAGCACTACTTAAAGAAAAGGCCCCAGCCTCCTGACCACTCCGGCGCATCCACCCAAGCACCAAGACACAGGGGCATGCTGCTACTGCCACCGCAGCGGCACATGTCCGACAAACCCTATTCTTCCACCTCGATCCGGTGATCGATCCTGGCAGCTTTGTTCAGCATGGCGGTAACACCGCAATACCGCTCCTGGGAAAGGCTCACCGCCTTTTCAAGTTTATCCATATCCAGGCCCTTGCCTTTGAATTTGTAAACAAGGGTCAGCGTGTGGTAAACCTTGGGGTGTTCTTCGGTGAGTTCGCCTTCCACCTCGATGTTCAGCCCGTCGAATTCGACCCGCATCTTCTTCAGGATGGATACCACATCCATTCCCGTGCAGCCGCCGAGGGCCAGCAGCAGCATCGGTTTCGGCCTGGGACCCCGGTCATTCCCCCCGACCTCCCCGGCGGCGTCGATCATGATCTTGTGCCCGTTCACGGTGGCCTCGAAGGCCATATCCTCAGTCCATGTTACATCAATTTTGTTTTTCATAGGTCTGTTCTGTTTGGTAGTTCGATCCGGCTGCAAAGGTACGACAATCCGGTTAGACGCCTGTCTAAATTACGTCCTCACTGGGTGTTCGCAAGCAAGGGTGCAAAGCAGAATTCGCCCGGGATAATGCCGGCATGCAGCGAATCGAGAAGGGCCCCGGTGGCTGCATTGTACCGGTACACCCTGCCCTGCTGGACGTAGTCGAGGGGGTCGCTGGCATAAAGAAGGCCCGCCTCCCTGTCGAGACCCAGGCCGTAGAACATACTGGAACGGGAGATGAAGGGTGCATCATCAAGTTCAGGTGCATGGATGTCAAACCGGTAGATACCGTCCACATGATTGTAGTACAGGTAAGTCCCGCTCAGG
Source organism: uncultured Bacteroidales bacterium (assembly GCA_964386225.1). Lineage (GTDB taxonomy): Bacteria > Bacteroidota > Bacteroidia > Bacteroidales > JAADJA01 > JAADJA01. The sequence continues at coordinate 33,530 of CAYLTG010000008.1, read as the reverse complement.
TCGATCACAAGCTTTTCAGGATGGGTGTCCGACCCCGGGAACGCCAGGTCCCTGATCACGGAATAACCGGCCGGATCGAAGCAGATCAGGTGGCCTTCGGAATCGCCGCCTGACGGGAAGCCGTTCCAGCCCTTGCCGGAACAGAGGACCCACACATGGCCATACTGGTCGACCTGGATGCCGGTCGGCCGGGGATAGACCTCCAGGGTCTTCACCACCTGGTCGGTCTCGGTGCTGATCACCGTGATGGTGCTGTCGACCGAAAAGCCGCCCTGGTTCAGCACCCAGATGGTATTGCCCACCGGCATCATTTTCTCGGGTCCGCCGCCGGCGGGCACCTGCCCGATGTACCCCATGCCGTCGAGGGCATATATCTTCACCGTATTGTCCCAGCAGCTGACGTACATCTTGTTGGTCCCTCCGAACTCCACGTACCGCGGGCTGGTGACGTCACTGATCGACTGCACCCGCCTGAAGGTCTTCAGGTCGACGACTTCGATCCTGTTGGCATTGTTCACGGCAATGAACGCATGGCCGGACACCAGGACGTTGAGGTTCATGGATTGTACCACATTCCCCAGGACGGCCCCGTCATTTTCCTGCTGGTAGACCTTTTGGGTGACTGCGCCGTCAAACCTGCTGATGTGAGTGATGGTCCCCGTGCCTGCCTGGAAGGGCCCTTCGTTGACGACAAACACCCCGCCCATATACCCCGTGTTGCCTGCCGGAGGCGGCAGATCATTCCCATTGTCTTTCGAACATCCTGCGACAAACAGGACCGGAACCAGGGCCACCCAAAGAGCCAGACCCATAACGCGTATTCTATTCATGTTTAAAGTGGTTAAATTTATAACTCAGTGAAACCTTGAAACCCCTCCCGGGCATCTGGTAGTATTGGACGGCCTGGTACTCCGCATCCCAGCAATTGGTCACCCCGAAGCCCAGGTCCACCAGGTGGCCTCCGGTCCGGATGGTCTTTGATACCATGACGTTGGCCAGGGTGAAGCCGGGCAATTTCTCGGTATTGTCGCGCGTGACATACCGCTCACCGGTCCGGGACTGGTTGTAGGAAAGCACGATACCCCTGAACAGCAGGCTTCCCGTGAAGAAGTACCGGTGTTCGGGTACATAGATCAGTTGTTTCTGGTACGTCCTGTCGTCATCCCCCTGCCTGGCCACGTTGGTCGACCTGGCAAAGGTATAGCCCCCGATGAACCGGACCGTCCACTGTCCGATGCTGAAGGCAGAGGTATATTCCGCTTCAAAACCGCGGGACCAGACCTTCTGGATATTTTCAGCAGACCAGACCGGTCCGTCGGGGACCCACAGGATCCAATTGTCCACATTGGAATTATAGCCGGTAAAGGTCATTTGTGTCTTGTTGCGGAACGCCTCCATATCGAGGTCGAACACCAGGCTCACCTCTTCGTTCCAGGACCGTTCCGGTTGCAGGTCGGGGTTCCCGCCCGGGACCCAGTACCTGTCGTTGAAGGTGGGCACCCTGAAGTTCCTGGACACGCTCATTTTCACGGTTACGATCGGAAGGATCCTACCCTCCGCACCAAAGGAAGGGGTGAACGGCACGGTGAAATGCTCCACGAGGTCCTGTCGCATGTTCAGGTTCAGCCTCCACCCGATGGCGGGGATGTCCTGCCGCCAGAGGGCAAAGATCCCGAGTTGCTGGCGCACAGCCACATCCTCGTAGTTATCCGACTCCCCTTTCTCAGCCGTATAGATTATGCCGCCGCTCACGAGGATGTTCCTGTGGACCCTTTTCTCTAGCTGGGCCTCTGACACCGACCGGAGGGTCCTCAGCGCAGCATCGATCTCCAGTGCCGCCACCGTATCGGGATCGCGATATTGCTGATGATCATGGAATAGTGCTGATTTCAGGGAAACAAGTCCATCCCGGAGCGATTTTTTGACCGACAGCAGTCCACGTAGCGAACGGTCTTCCTGCCATGCATCAGAGGGCTTGCTCGTAAGTGTTGCCGGGATCTCCTTCCGGTTATGCTGGAACCAGAACGAGGCGCCGATGATCCAGCCTTTGCGCAGTGAGCGGTACACATCCTGCATGATCCCGTATTGACCGAGGTGAGCATTGTCCTGCCGCACCTCCTCCCCTTGCAGGTTTTCATATGGGAAATCGTTCCTGGCCGCCTTCCCGATGACCGCAGTCCGTGCATGCCACTTTCCATCCGATACGGAGATGGTAGCCTCGCCCCCCGCCTGCCCGAAGCTGGCCAGGTGGCTGGCCGCGCCTGCGGCGAGGTGTTTCCTGAAGTCCACAGCATTGTCAAGGTGAAGGCTCCCGCCGATGTTGCCGCTGCCATAGAGGGCGCTGCCGCCGCCGTGGTAGATCCGGATGTCGCTGAAAAGCCCCGAAGGGACCAGGGAAAGGTCGAACATCCCGTTATTGGGCGGGTTCATGGGGATCCCGTTCCAGAACAGCCCGGTCTGGGTCACCGAGGTCCCCCTGAACGCGATGGTGCTGAGCCCGTTGCTGGCATAGGTGTTAATGTAGACAGAACTGCTCATCTGAAGCATCTCGCCCAGGTTCAATGAACGGCCTTCGCGCAGTGTCAGCGTATCGATGGACCGCACCTTCTGCCCGGCAGCGAATTCATCCAGCCGGGTGCCCGTGACCTCGATGGCAGGTAGCCGCAGCACACTGTCAACATCCGCATGCTGACCATGTACCAGGTGTGTCGTGAACGCAAGGCTGAAAGATAGGATGATTCGTTTCACAGCTGTTGTATTACCTTACATTCAAAACCTGCAGGAAAACCTCTGTGAATAGATGACGGATCATATACTCGCAGCTTTTCACCCGAAAGCTTTGAAATCATCACCCCTGGCAGGTCTTCTGACTGATCCCGGAACCACTGCCTTCCCAAGTGCGCCTGCACTCAGTGGCATACGGTGCGGTTCCTGTCCAACCCCGTGCCTGCAAGCCTGCGAGGCACAAATCCGGGGTTCCCACGGGAATCACAGCAGCGGGTACTGTTGCCGGATCTCACGGCATTCCCTATTAAGCAGATACGAAAGTTATCAATATGCACCAAAAGTGTGAGGCAAATGTATCCAACTTTTACTGAAGGGGACGGGATAATCGAAAAGAATCTTCCTTTTTTATCAACAAGCAGCACATTTCTTCCGTGCGATGAGCAGCATGCTGTCGTCGGTGACCATCTCGCGGTACCTGGTGGCGGAAACAAGCTCATACCTGTCATCGAGCAAGACCGAAAGGGTACCTTCCGTGTAATAATGAAAGTCCATACCTTTGACCCTGACCACTTTGTCGCCGTACCACAAGGTGTGACACAGCAATCCTCCAGGGTTCAGCACCTCCCACTGCAGGAGGAAGGACTTCTTCAACCGACTGGCATCCAGGTAGTGCATCACCTTGTTGGAATAGATGCAGTCGAAACGTCTCTCCGTTTCCATTGTCATCAGGTCCAGAAGCATCAGGTCGGCATCCGGGTTCTTTTCGCGGTAAAGGTCGATGAACGCCTGGCTGATGTCCGAGCCCGTCACCCGGTAGTGCTCCTCCAGCAAAGGAATGTCCTTGCCCGGCCCCATGCCGACCTCGAGCACAGTGGAACCTGGGACTAGGTATTTGCCAATCACCTCAACGATGGCCCTGCCGTCATATCCGTCGGACATGAGGATGTATTCAATGGCAGATTTCCGGGTACTGAAAGGGTTCAAGGGAGTGTGGTATATAATATTAGAAAATGATCTTTGGCAAACTCCAAAACACAAGAAATAAATCACAATTAAGCTCCAATGTGCATAAATCAAATTCCAAACATCCCATGGGAAACATGCTCGCTAACAATCAGATCACTCTACAAAACAGTTCATTAAAAATTTCCGGACGTATCCGTTTCCATCAAAGGAATTTGCAGGGAATGTTTGGAATTTTGATCATTGTGATTTGAATTTTATTTGGGATTTATTTGTTGTTTTTTGGGATTTTTCAAACTAATCTTCTGCAAGAAACGGATACCTATAATCCTCCGGCGGATTGAAATTCTCCTTAATGGTCCTTGGCGACACCCACCGCAGGAGGTTGATGTACGACCCCGATTTGTCGTTTGTGCCCGACGCCCTGGCCCCGCCGAAGGGTTGCTGTCCCACGACCGCGCCGGTGGGCTTGTCGTTGATGTAGAAGTTGCCGGCGGCGTTGACCAGGCTGTTGAAAGCCTTGTCGATCGCCCAGCGGTCCTGTGCAAAGATGGCTCCTGTGAGGGCATAGGGCGAGGTCTTGTCGACCATCTCGAGGGTCTCGTCGTATTCGTCGGCCGGGTACACATAGATGGTCAGGACCGGTCCGAAGATCTCTTCCTTCATGGACTGGTACTGAGGGTCGGTAGTGAGGATGACGGTGGGCTCGATGAAGTAGCCCACCGACTTGTCGTAACCGCCGCCCACGACGATCTCACAGGTGGGGTCATTCTTTGCGTGGTCGATATAGGAGGCGATCTTCTCGAAAGCCACCTCGTCGATGACCGCGTTGACGAAGTTGCGGAAATCCTCGGGGCCGCCCATCCTGAACGACTTCACGTCACGCACCAGCATCTCCCTCACCTCTGGCCACATGTTGTCGGGGATGTAGGCCCTGGAGGCCGCCGAGCACTTCTGGCCCTGGTATTCGAAGGCGCCCCTTGAAAGGGCCGTGGCCACCTGTTTGGGTTTAGCCGAATGATGTACCATCACGAAATCCTTTCCGCCGGTCTCGCCCACGATCTTGGGATAGGTATTGTGCAGCGACACATTGTCGCCGATGGCCTTCCAAATCCTGGAGAAGACCTGTGTGGAGCCCGTGAAATGAACCCCCACGAAATCGGGATGGGTGGCCATGACCTTTCCCCCTGCCGGCCCGTTGACGAAGACCAGGTTGATGACCCCGTCGGGGAGGCCGGCCTCGTGGAAGATCTCCATCAGCACGGCGGCGGAGTAGATCTGGGTCTCTGCAGGCTTCCAGACCACCACGTTGCCCATCAGGGCCGGCGCCGACGGCAGGTTGCCGGCGATGGAGGTGAAATTGAAGGGGGTGATGGCATAGACGAACCCTTCCAGGGGCCGCTGTTCGATGCGGTTCCAGGTCCCTTTCGGGGAGATGGGCTGCTGCTTGTAGATCTCCATCATGAACTCGACGTTGAAGCGGAAGAAATCGGCCATCTCGCAGGCGGCATCGATCTCCGCCTGGTGGACGTTCTTGGACTGTCCCAGCATGGTCGCGGCATTGAGCCGGGCCCTGTACTTGCCCGACACCAGGTCGGCGGCCTTGAGAAAGATGGATGCCCGCTGCTCCCAGGGCAGTGCCTGCCATGCAGGACGTGCCTCCAGCGCCGCATTGATGGCGGCGTGCACATGGTCGGCGGTGCCATAATAGTACCGGCCGAGCAGGTGTTTATGGTCATGGGGGGCACGGATCTCCCGGACATCGTCGGTCCGCACCTCCCGGCCACCGATGAACATGGGTATGTCGACCACCTGCGACCGCAACTCGGCGATCATGGCCTTGAGCTCCTGCCGCTCGGGAGAGCCGGGAGCGTAGTCTTTTACGGGTTCGTTGTAAGCCCTTGGTACTGCATAGGTTCCTCTTGACATGGGTTGATTGTTTTAACTGTTGATGTATAATACTAGGGTTGAACAAATTATATTTTTAAAAGTTCATGCGGCCCCAAAAATCGGCCGTCAAGGCACGGAATTCATTGATTCTTTCCTAAAAAATAACTATCTTTGCAATACGATTTAGGTATTGCAGGAAATTCTATTGTTGGCAATATTAATGCTGGTTCCCATATGGCTGCCATCAGTGCAAAGGTAACCATACCGCATTAAAACCTCAACTGCCGGAATGCAAACTTTTAAGGGGATTGCCTGAATTTGAGCGATCAAGTTCAATGGCATTGACACGGACGATCAAAAAATTGTTTGGACATGTATCGGGACTACGGAGACCATAAGAAGGAACAGGACAGCATCCGGCTGCATCAGCTGGAAATATCCGAATCGTCGCGCCAGATCCTGGAGAAGATCTTTGACGAGCATGCGGACATAAAATATATTTTCCTATACTCGAGGACCTACGACGAGGTAAGCAAAAACCTGCGCCGCAAAGCGCTGGACCACCTCTATTCCAACCCGGAGGCCTACGATTACTACAAAGGCAAATCGGCGGGGAGAAAGCACCTTTACAACCTGTCATGGCAGGACCTGGGGGCGATACGCATCCTGGATTACCTCGACCATGACTTCGAGGAGTACGAGGACCTGAACCTCCGCGGCATGACCGTAATCAACCAGCCATTCCGGCTCATGTTCCTCGCCGCCAAGGAGGGCAAAGGGGGTGCCACCGACGATTTCTTCCGCGACATGCTCCACCTCTTCAGGCAGTTCAAGGGGATGAAGAAAAGGGAGATCCCGTCGCGCGAGCAGGTGTCCCGGTGGATGGACCGCCATCCCTCCGGGCTCGACCCCGAGGTGATCGACGAAAGAAAGAAGAACCGCGACCGGATGATCCGGCTTTTCATCAAGAAGATCGACTCGGGCGATATCCAGCGGAGCAGGTTCCGTTTCGAACCGGGCATGACCTACTGGGAAAAGTACCGCAAGATGCTCGAATGGTGGAACGACAAGACCTTCCATCTGCAATTCGCCGCCAGGACGCCCGAGAGGCTCAACCGCATGCTCGACAGGACGCTCGACGAGGAGACCATGGAAACCATGATCAAAGCCCAGGATTCCGGCATCCCGTTCTTCGTCAACCCCTACTACCTTTCACTGCTGAACGTCGGCACCCCTTCCCGGCTGGCCGGGAGCGACCGGGCCATCCGGGATTATATCTTCGTGAGCCGCGAACTGGTCGAGGAATTCGGCCATATCGTCGCATGGGAGAAAGAAGACCAGGTGGAACCCGGCAAGCCAAATGCAGCCGGTTGGATCCTTCCCAACAGGAAGAACATCCACCGCCGGTACCCCGAGGTGGCCATCATGATCCCCGATACGGTCGGACGTGCCTGCGGGGGGTTGTGCGTCTCCTGCCAGCGGATGTACGATTTCCAGAATGGGCACCTGAACTTCGACCTCGACGAGCTGAGGCCGGAGGGCACCTGGTGGGAACGGCTGCCCAAACTGATGAAGTACTTCGAAATGGATTCCAGGCTGCGCGACATCCTCATCACCGGCGGCGACGCCCTCATGAGCTCCGACGGTTCCCTCAGGCGGATCCTCGACGAGGTCTATGAAATGGCCCGTCGCAAAAGGGAAAGGAACCGCGCGCTGCCGGAGGATGCCCGGATCGCCGAGATGCAGCGCATCCGGCTGGGCACCCGACTGCCCGTATACCTGCCCCAGCGCATCACCGACGACCTCGTGAAGATCCTTGCCGGTTTCAGGGAGAAGGCCGCCCGGGTAGGATTCAGGCAATTCGTGATCCAGACCCATTTCGAATCGGCCATGGAGATCACCCCCGAGTCGGCCGAAGCGGTACGCAAACTGTTGTCGGCCGGATGGATGGTCACCAACCAGCTGGTCTTTACCGCCGCCGCCTCACGCAGGGGGCACACAGCCAAATTGAGGAAGGTGCTCAACGACATCGGCGTGGTGACTTATTACACCTTCACCGTAAAGGGCTACCGGGAGAACTCGTACACGTTCGCCAACAATGCCAGGGCCATGCAGGAACAGATGGAAGAGAAATATGTCGGGGAAGTACCCGGGCATTTCCACGACCTCATCAAGGAGTTCCCCAACCTCGCCGAAGGGATGGTCGAGAACATCGAAAGCATCCGACAGATCTGCAAAGTCCCGTTCCTCGGGACCGACCGCAACGTGATGAACCTGCCTGGCGTCGGAAAGAGCCTCACCTTCAGGACCATCGGCCTTACGCACGACGGCAGGAGGATCCTGGAATTCGGCCACGACAAAACCAGGAACCACAGCCCCATCATCGAACAGATGGGCAAGGTGGTCATCATCGAATCCAGATCAATCGCGGCCTACCTCAGGAGGCTGGAGGACATGCAGGAAGACCTCGCCGAGTATGCAAATGTGTGGGGCTATTCCATCGGGGAGACCGAGCCCCGGCCGGAGGTGTTCAAATATCCCAGTTTTAATTACGAGCTGACGGAAAAGATGACTAATTTTGAGGTGGGTGGGGTTTATTAGGCAGTAGGCAGTAGGCAGTAGGCAGT
>CAYLTG010000008.1:22927-25223 GCA_964386225.1 uncultured Bacteroidales bacterium | reverse complement strand
ATGAAAAAAACCATCCTCATCACCCTGGCGGTCATCGTTGCCGTTTACATCATCAGCCTTTTCCTGCCCCGGTATGTGGTGCGGTATTTCGTGTGGAATTTTGCGGACCTGCACGACAACGAGAAGTTCGACAACCTGCCTGTCGACAAGGGAGGTGAAACTTTTCTTTTCACCCCTGCCACCCACGAACCCGTCCTCAGGGTGCCGGCGCCTTTCACAGGGGACAGGCAGCCTCCCTCCTTCGAATCATTCCTGGAAAGCAAGAAAACAGTGGCCTTCCTCGCCATCCGGAACGATACAACCCTTTATGAGAATTACTTTTTCGGCTACGACAGCACTTCCATCATCCCCTCCTTCTCGGTCTCCAAATCGCTCGTCTCCGCCCTGGTGGGCATCGCCATCGACGAGGGGTACATCTACAGCACAAGCCAGTCGATCACCTTTTTCCTGAAAGAGCTGCCGGCCGAATTCAACGCCATCACCATCGAGGACCTGTTGAACATGCGTTCTGGCATCGACTTCGATGAAGGATATACCAACCCTTTCGCAGAAATGCCCAAGTTCTACTACGGAACCGACCTGTTGAGCTACATCAAGAAGCTGAAGATCAAGGTGCCTCCTGACAAGGAATACGATTACATCAGCGTCAACACCATCCTGCTGGGGCTGATCGTTGAGCGGGCGACCAACACCAAACTGAATGTCTACCTCCAGGAAAAGATATGGAAGCCGCTGGGCATGGAATCGGATGCCAGCTGGAGCGTCGACAGTTACGAGCACCAGGTATTCAAGGCCAATTGCTGCATAAACGCCATAGCGCGTGATTTTGCCAAATTCGGAAGGTTGTACCTTCAACAAGGGGAATGGAACGGCCAACAGGTGGTCCCCAGGAAATGGGTTGACCGATCGTTATCGATCATCAACGACTCGCGCGATTCGCAGGGTTACCCCTACACCTACCAGTGGCGGGTGCTGGAGAACGGGGCCTTCTTCGCCAAGGGGATCCTCGGGCAGTACATCATCGTGATTCCGGACAAGGGTCTGGTCTTCGTCCGGCTGGGGAAAAAGGTGGCGGATGTGGACTGGATGGAGTTCTGCCTTCAGCTCTCGGCACAGATGTGATCCTGAATCTACGGAACCTTGGTTCCAACACCCCTTGCAGAGAGCAACCTAACTTTTACGGAAAAATGCCTCGAATTCGGGGTAATAGAGTTTCTCGCGGGCGATCTCCTCAGGGTAGAGGAAATACTTCACCTCGCCGGTGCAGCATCGATCGCCCTCCGCATTGAACAGGTCGGTCTGCACTGTGGCGATCCTTTTCTCGACACTGGTAATGGAGGCCGTGATCCGCAGGTTGCCCCTGTCGGTGAATACCGGTTTCTTGTAGCGCAGGTTGATATTCGCCGTGACGCCGGCCGTTTTGAGCTTTACCTGGACGCACCAGCTGGCGATCTCATCCAGCAGCGTCGCCTGGATGCCGCCATGCAGCACCTTCTTGTAACCCGCGAACTGGGGTTGCGGCTCCCAGTCGCAGACCAGGAGGTCTCCTTCTTCCGTGAAATGCATCCGCAGGCCCAGGCGGTTGTCGGGTGAGCACCCGAAGCAGTTGTAGCCGTCAAGGCCAACGTACGGGTTGTTTATTTTCCTTGATTTCTCCATCTCGAGTGACTTATCTGGGCTCCCCATCCTTGTAGGTGACCTTTTCAACAACGGTGCCCTGTGGCTCGTAGGTGATCCAGGTGCCATCCTTGTTCCCTTCTTTGAATTGCCCCTCCACCTTCAGCTCACCGGTTGGAAAATATTCCTTGTAGGGGCCATTGGCGATGTTGTCCACAAAGTGCTGTTCCCTGATCACCGTTCCATTCCCGTGGAAGGTCTTGTTGATGCCGTTGAAAAGCCCGTTCCGGTAGTCATACTCCGCCACTACATGTCCATTGTCGTCGAACCACCGGGAAGTGCCCTCCCGGATGCCGTTCACGTAGTTGGTCTCCTCCATGATGCGGCCATTCTCATAATACCCGATGCTTTTCCCGTCGACCACCCCGTTGCTGTACTGCACCTTGGACTTGGGGCGGTTCACGTTGTGGTATTCGATGGCGTAGCCGTCGAGCTTGCCGTCCTTGTAAAATTCCTGCTTGCTGATGTAGCCGCGCCGCTCGATGTCGAGCGAGAGTCCCTGAAGCATCCCCTGCTCATAGGTCCTCAGTTCGACGATCGCCCCGTCGCGCCCTTCACGCACCCAGGATCCGTGTTTCTCGCCGTTCTTGTAGAATCCTTTCTCGATATAGCTTCCCAC
>CAYLTG010000008.1:0-22827 GCA_964386225.1 uncultured Bacteroidales bacterium | reverse complement strand
AGGATCCGTGTTTCTCGCCGTTCTTGTAGAATCCTTTCTCGATATAGCTTCCCACCTCCCGTTCAAAATATCCATCCTCCTGGGCCTGAGCTGCTCCTGCGAAAGAAAATGCCAGCATGAGCGCGATGCAGAGCCCGGTCAGTGATTGGTTTTGCCTCATGATGCCTTGTTTTCCGGCAAATTTATGGAAAGATGTCCCCGCATCAAAGCACAGCGTGTGAAATTTATTAATTTTGCACCGCCGCATGCGGATGTGGCGGAATTGGTAGACGCGCCAGACTTAGGATCTGGTGCCGCAAGGCGTGGGGGTTCGAGTCCCTTCATCCGCACAAATTAAGGATTAAGGGCGAGAAGTTTATCCCGAAGTCGAAGAACTTCGGGGAGCCCCTTCATCCGCACAAACAATCACAGCCCTTTCCAGAATCTTGCGAAAGGGCTTTTTTATAACCCGCAGAAAGCATATTTTTACCTCTTCAATGATCCTGCAATCAAAACACATAGGCAATCCGGCGTTGGTCATCGCATTCGCATTGATTTCCATGGCATCATGGGCCCAATCCAATATTTTCGTTTCCACGACCGGTGACGACTCCTCCGGAGATGGCACCATCGACAATCCGTTCCGGACCATAGGCCATGCCGCGGCCCTGGCCTTGCCCGGCGACACCGTCTTCGTCAGGGCGGGCACATACAGGAATGCCGACTTTGACGACGGCGACATTTGGACCGGGGAGACGGTTGCCCAGATCGAATGCGATGGCGCTGAGAACAACTACATCACTTTCACACCCCACCCTGGTGAGGAAGCCATCATCGAGTTTGACGGCACCTATGGCATCCTGGTCAAGAATGCATCGTACGTCAGGGTGGTGGGTTTCGTATTCGACGGGGTGGCGGATGATATCTCAGAGCAGGAAGCGGTGGATGCCTGGGGCCTATACAAGGATGCGTCCGGAGTCATTCACGACCTCTCCGAGGAAATGGGCATCGACATCACCGACCCTGCCCTCATCGGTCAGACCCTGAACAAGCCGCCCACCCCAAACATACAGAAACCCAGCAAATACAACGGCAGGGCCCTTGTCGCCAACAGTTCCCACCACATCGAATTCCTGGAGAACACCGTGAGGAACGTCCCTTCCTCCGCCATCAGGGCCCAGCAGAGCGACTATGTGACCATTGCACGGAACACCGTGAGCAACAACACTTACTGGACCTCCCAGGGAGTCGGGGCCATCACCGTGGCCGAGGCCACCGTGCTACCCGAGGGGGACACCTACGACGGGGTCAAGATCATGCTGCTTCAGAACAACGTGTATGAGAACGAGAACAGGCTGATCTCCTGGAACCCCTCCAAATCGTTCGTCAACTTCGTGATCGACGAGGGAACGGGGCTGTTCCTCACCCGGAACAAAAACACCTATGCGCACGGCAGGATCCTCATCTCCAACAACCTCTCTTACCTGAACGGGGCCAGCGGCATCGTCTGCCATCACACAAACCGCGCAATCATCGAACACAACTCGACCTATGGCAATGGCACGACAAATCACGGAACGCCCGGCGGCATCGGGGTCAATGCATCCGACGATGTGATGATTGTGAGCAATATCGCTTATTCCCAACCGCACAAATGGGCACTGGGCATCCTGGCGGAACCGGTCACCAACCTCGAGATCGATGCCAACATCGTTTTCAATAACAACGGCTCCGTCGATGCGATCCGCAATACCAGTGCCAATCCCCTGGCGAGCGGATGGGTGGAGACCAACCCCCTCTTTGTCAACGGGACAAGCCATGACTTCAGCCTTACCGAAAACTCCCCCGCCATCGACAGCGGATCGGACCTGGCCAACCAGGCATTCGACTATTTCGGCGAACCAAGGGACGAGAACCCGGATATCGGGGCCATTGAATACCTTGCCGCCAACTCCGTCACCGGACAACCTGGCGCGGGACAGGTGGCCCTCCGCCTCTTCCCGAACCCAACCCGCGACATCCTTCACATTGAAGGAGTCAGCCTGCAGGATGTTGAGGTCAGGATCCATGACCTCACGGGAAGGGAATCAAGAGATTTCAGGATCATGGGTTCCAACATGATCGACCTTTCCGGGATGGCGGAGGGTGCATATATCCTGAGAACGGAAAATGCCTCCGTCAAACTGTTCAAGCGTTGACCGTCACCTTCTTTCCTCACTTCCCTGGGCCAGATCCGTCATTCGCGCAGCTCCATCAAATAAAGCTCAGCTTCCTGAACGGCCTGTTCAGGACACTCTCATCGTTCACGCCCAGCCAGTTTCCCAACAGGGTGGCGTAGACCGACCTGAAATCGATGCTGTGCTTCAGGTCACCGTTCTCGTCAAGATCAGCGAGGTCGGGGCCCTCATTGTAGATGCCCGGGGCCTTCAGGTCCTTTCCCACTACAAAGACGTTGTTGGCGGTCCCGTGATCGGTGCCCCGGGCGGCATTTTGCTTCACGCGTCGGCCAAATTCCGAAAAGGTGAAGATCAGTGTGTCCCTGAAGGTGCCGTGCCGGTCGAGATCGTCGACAAATACCTTCAATGCGTTGCTGTAGATCCCAAGGAGCTTGTTCTGCCTGTTCATCTGGTTGGCATGGGTGTCGAACCCCCCCAGCGAAATGAAGTAGACGCTGGTGTCGAGGCCGCTGTTGATGAATGTGGCAGCTGCTTTCAACTGTCTGCCGAAGGGATCCTGAGGATAATCCGCGCTACTTTCATAGCCCTCGGTGACCTTGTGGATGTACCTGGCCGATGCGCCCGCCAGGGCCATGGTCCGGTATATATGGGCGAGGTTCGGATTGTCCGCAGGTTGCATTTCACCGGCATATTCGAGCACGCTCCTGAAATAGGGTGTCCTGGCGTTCCTGAAGAGGACCCGCGGATCCCTGGTGGCGATCCCGCTGATCTCAGCCCCTTTCATGACCAGGGAGAGGCTGTCGTCGACCTCGATCCCGGTGTAGGGCATCTTGCCGGCATGCTCGATGCAGCGCCCGAGCCACCCGGTATCCAGGTACTCGTCGCTGTCGCTGGCCGTCTGCCAGATGTCGGTCGACCTGAAATGTGAGCGGTCAGGTCCCGGGTAGCCCACGTTGTTGACCACTGTAAGGTACGAGCGGTCATAAAGCTCCCTGACACCGGCCATCTCAGGGTTGATCCCAAGCTCGTCAGTAGCCTTCAGTACCCGGGAGCTCCTGATGGCTATATCAGGCCTCATCCGGTAGTAGTTGTCATCGCGGTAAGGCACCACGGTATTGAGTCCATCGTTGCCACCTACCAGCTGGATGACCACCAGCCTCTTCCTGTCCGCTCCCTGGAATGGAGGGGCGGGCAGCGACCGGAGGAGTCCCGGCATCAGGGCCAGGTTGCCGGCCATAAGGCCTTTCCGGATGAAATCCCTTCTTTTCATAACGGCTTCAACAAAGTTGGTATTCGGGCAATGACATCAGTTGCACGCATTGTTCCTTCGGATCGTCGGTCGCCAGTCCGGAAAGGAAATCCGCTGCAGCCTCTTCAGGGTCAGGGATGATCAGTACCTTTTGCAGGTCCTCCCGCGTCAATGTTCCGTATCCCCTTTCGAACTCATCCCAGTCCACGGTCGTCTTCAGCGACCTGCCACCCGGCTGGCGACCACGGTAAAAGGTCTCATACGGATCCTTGAAGTCCCCCTTCTCCTCCAGGTCGATGACGCCTTGACTTAGGAGCAGGGAGGGCAATTTCATGCGGAACATCAGGGAGTTGGGGTCGATCCAGGCCCGGTCGCCCTTCCAGCCGGCCACATTCGGCGGGTCAAGGAGTACCTGCCCCATCATCCTTTGCAGGTAGAGCAGCTGTTTCTGCTCGTCGAAGCGGACCGGGACAACATGCTGGATACCCACCAGCAATTCAACCGGCGACTTGATCTTCACGCCGATATTCCTTTTGTCGTAGAACCAGTCGGCGCGGAATATATGCAGCATCAGCCGTTCAATGTCGTAGCCGTCGAAGAAGATATCTGTCAGCTCTTCGATGCGACCGGCATCCTGGACGGGGTTGACGAAATACCGGTAGATTTTGGAGCAGATGAACCTGGCACATTGCTTCTGCTCCAGTATGATGTCGATGATGTCGTCCCCGTCGAAGTTTCCAGTCTCTCCGAAGAAGGTCTTTCTCCCGAAATCATGCCTTCCCTTGCGAAAGAGGAAACTCCCGTCATTATGGAACGACCAGCCGGTGAAGGCCCTTGCCGCCTCTTTGATGTCATTCTCCGTGTAGTTGCCGATCCCAAGCATAAAAAGCTCCATGAGCTCGCGGGCAAAGTTCTCGTTGGGACTCTCAGCCGAATTTTCCTTGTTGTTGAGGTATTTGCTCATCGAGGGCTCCCGGGCGACCGCCTTCACAAAATCACCAAAATTGCCCAGGGCATGGTCCCTGAGGGTGTTGTTATACTGCTGGATATGCCAGACGGTGTTGTCCCTGCAAACGAAATGGTTCGCCCAGAACAGCGTCATCTTTTCCCGCAGCACCTCGTCGGTGTTTGCCATCCTTTCGAGCCAGGCCACATTCAGCTCCTTCACCCGGAGCCTGCTTTGACTCCTGAAGTCACGTACTTCGGATTCGGTATACCGGTCAGCAAGCTCCCTGTAGGTGAGGTCCATCACGGGTTCAAATTCCGACAGGTCGATCTCGAGGGGGCTTGATGTTTCTGACTCCCGAAAGAGCCTGCGGACCACTTCGTCCGCCGGCATGCCGGACATGGCCTTCAGATCCCTGTATCCGAGCCCAAAGCCGGCCCTGGCGAAAAGGTGTTGCAGTTGCCTTAATTCCATTGCATTGGTCCATTATCGGTCCTTGACGATCTTCATCACCCGGTCGTTCACACGCAGCAGGTAGAAACCCTTTTCGAGACGCGAAAGGTCTATGCTGATCCGGTAAAGTCCGTGGGTCCTGAACGGGAGAACCCGTCCGTCAAGGGTAATTACCTCGAGCTGTTCCACCCTTTCCGTACTGTGTATCCATACCTCATCCCTGAACGGGTTGGGACAGACCCGGATGGACGGGCCTTCGGCCTCTATGCCGGTTGCGGAACTGAGCAGGTACTCGATGGCCCCTAGATCGGGATCCTCATCCCGGGGGTTGCCAAACAGGTCGTCATCAGGAGCGAATGCCGGGTCGGCCATGCCGATTGCCGGCGAGCCTGCCTGCAGGCTGAAATCGAGGTCATCAGGGCTGGCAAACAGAGGATCGGCCAAATGAGTGTTCACCTGGATTGCGGTGGCATCGGGATCCTGGGCCAGGCTCCCGTTGTCGCCATGGACCATGTTATCGGAAATCACAAAACCATCGGTACCGGAAATGGATATCGGGTAGCCTCCCCAGCCGTTGTCGATGTACACCACATTGTTGATGATCCGGATATCCTCGCTGGATTGTGCACTGATGCCGATGTTCTTGCCCAGCTGCTCGCCCCCGGCGTAGGTCACCGTGTTGGTGTACGAATTAAAATAACAGGTATTGTTTATGAAGTCCATCCGTTTCCCCGTGTTGGAATGGACCCCGCTGAACCCGTTCCAGTAGCAGAGGTTGTTTGCCACGAGGAACCGGCCGTGTGTCCAGTTGCTTTCCGCGTTCCTTTGCAGGGAGATGCCCTTGCCCTCATCGATGCGCGGGGTAATGAAACTTTTCTGCGGGGACCATGAGTAGATCTCGTTGTAGTTATGGTGCACTTTGTTGCGCAGGATATTGACCTTGTAATTGTCCAGGTTGTCGGTGCTCACCGCCTTCGTCACCACCAGCCCGTGGGTCCCCGAGTAGGACTTCCTCGAGCAGTTGTGGACCTCGTTGTCAAGAATGTCGACATATTCGCAATCGGCAACCCTCAGGCCGTTGCCCGGTGTGTGATGGATAACATTGCCCCGGATGACCACATGCTTCACGTCGGACATGTATAGCCCGCGTGTATCGGTGTAGGAAGGTCTCTGCACGGAACCCAGGACCGGAAAGGTCATGTTCGCAACCTCTTCCGGCGGAGTTCCCGGCGGCACCCTGTAAAGCACCTCGTTCGTCACAGGGTCGCGGTAGAGGAATTGCAGGGCCAGGGCCGTCGACAGGGGGATATTCTCCACCTCTCCCTGCATGTCGAACCCCTCGATTCGCAAGTAGGAGGCATTGGTGATGCGTACGAGGTTCGACCCGTCACCCCTCAGCACCGCCTCATTGTCGAAAGGTTTCAGCGTAATATAATTTCCCGGCGTGCCATGAAGGTCATTGATCTTTACAGTGTGCTCATCCAGCCAGATATGAGGATCATTGATGTCCCCGCCGAACGAATACCCTTCGATGTAATTCGGGTTTGTGAAAAGCCCCATAAAAAAGAGGGTATCGCCAGGACCGAGGGACTCAACAGCATGATCGACAGTCTTGTAAGGGGTTTCAGGGCTTGACCCGTCATTGGAATCAGAACCTTCCTGCTGGCTCACATACCAGCTTGACTGGGGCTGTGCCAGGATCGGGATCATCCCTAAAATGGCTGCTGCAATCGCCCTGTTCCACCATATCTTTATAACCATATTCACCTACTTTATATTTGACCGGGATGAGCCTGATGATGCCCGGCCCATTTTTAATCCATGTCATCGGGATCGAACCAGTACACCTGCGGCCACATGTCATGCCCGACGTTTGACATTCTCCTTCCGGGCCTGCTTCTCCCGTTGACCACGATGGCCGTGATCTCTTCCATCAGATCCCGTTCGATCCCTTCAAAACCCTCCTTGCCATACAGGTTCCTTTTTTCGCCCCGGTCCTCAATCAGGTTGAACAGTTTGCGGCTGCCAGGATCAGGGTTCAGGTCCATTTTCCAGTCCCCTTTGCGGATGGAGAATCTCCCGCCAAAGTTCGTATAGATCGTTGCTTTCCTTTCATAGGAATCTGCCCTCCCTTCCATGAGGCCAAGCAGGCTGAAACTGTCAAGCCCTTGGTCCTCATCAACTTCCTCTTCGAGGATTTCGGAGCAGGTGGCATACAAATCATTGAGGCATATGGGGGTATTGTCCGTGGTTCCAGCGGCGATTCTCCCCGGCCACCTGGCAATGAACGGGACGTGATGCCCACCTTCGTGCAAGGATCCTTTCCGGCCCCTCAATTCTCCGCTTGGCCTGTGTCCGTAAACCTTCTCGAACTCGGGCGGAAAGGCAACATTTGAGGCACCGTTGTCTGCTGTGAAAACAATGAGCGTATTGTCCTCCGATCCACTTTCCTCGAGGGCCTGGATGATCTGCCCAACACTCCAGTCGGTCTCCTGGATGAAATCTCCGTAAATTCCGGCCCCGCTGGAGCCCTTAAACCCGTCGCGGGGCAGCACGGGGACGTGTGGCGAGGTGAGGGATACCAGCAGGAAAAATGGCTCCTCCCCTCCACACTCCCGGATGAATTGCACCGCTTTCATTGTGATGATGCGGAGCACCTCCCCCTCTTCGAAACCCGGTGCCATGGCCCCCTTGTTCATGAAAGCCTGGACCGAGGCCGGCTCGTCGCCATCGAGCTGCATGGCATTGCGTTTCCCCTGGACCTCTTTCTTGTCCGAGGGGATTTCCACCACCCTGTCGTTCTCGCAGAAGACATAAGGCGGGGCGTCGAGGGAAGCGCTTATGCCGTAAAAATAGTCGAATCCATGATCGGCGGGCCCGCCGGTGAACGGCTCGCTGAAATCAACGCGTGCCTCCACATCCCCAAGGTATTTGTAAGGCACCTGGCCATCGCGGGACAGGGAATCCTTGTTGCGGATCGCCCATTCCCATCCGAGGTGCCATTTACCGACCAGGCCCGTCCGGTAGCCGTTTCGCTGGAGCAATGCAGGGGCCGTATCCACGCTGTCGGCGATCACACCGCTGGAGTAGCCGTCGAGCACACCCTGCTTCAGATGGGTGCGCCACGGGTACCTGCCGGTGAGCAGACCGTAGCGGGTCGGGGAACAGACCGACGATGCCGCATGCGCATCCGCGAAGACCATGCCGTTATCGGCCAGCCTGTCAATGTGCGGTGTGAAGATTTTCGATTCGGGGTTCAGGCCCGACACATCACCGATACCCATGTCATCGGCAAGGATAATGACAATGTTCGGCCTGTCGGCCTGTGATCTTCCAGCAAGGAAGGCCATCAGCAGGAGCACCGCCACAATGATCGTTTTCATCATCAATCTATGATCCTTTGAAACACACGGGTTTATAACTATCTATCGCTGTTCGGCCCCGCCATACCTATCGGCCTGCTCCGTGAGCAGACCGAGCAATTTCGCCTTCAGTTCCGCGACCGTTGCCGCATGCGCGGGATCGTTGGCCAGGGAGACCGTTTCGTTGGGGTCGTCCTGGTAATCATACAGCTCGATGGCCTCCACGCGGGGATCACGGAACAAATCCGTATCCTTGAAATCGCCCTTTAACCAGAGCGTCAATCTGTAGCGACCGGTCCGCAGGGAATACCCCATGATGTCTTTGCCACGGAAATACTGGCTGATGGCGTAATCCTTCACTTCCACTCCGGTGTCATCGAGCACTGGAATGAGGCTTTCCCCCTCCAGGTAATCGGGCAGCGCCAACCCTGCATAGCCTGCCAGTGTCGGGAAGATATCCACCAGTTCGGTCATCCCTGCGGCACGCTTCCCTTCTGAATATCCGGGTGCGCGTATGATCAACGGCACCTTCACCGCCTGCTCGAAGTTGCTGTGCTTGCACCAAAGGCCATGGTCGCCCAGGTGCCAGCCATGGTCACCGTAAAGCACCACAATGGTGTTGTCAGCAATGCCGAGGTCGTCCAGGGCATCCAGCACCTTGCCGATCTGTGCATCCACATAGCTCACCGAAGCGCGGTAGCCGTGGATCACCTCTTGCTGCTTCGCCTCCTCCAGGTCCCCTTCGTCGGGAATGTCTGAGTAATTTCTCAGTTCCCCCCACGAATGATAGGCATAGCGGGGGGAGCCCTCCGCCCTTTCCTGGAAGGCATTGATCTCTATCTCCTCTCTGTCATAAAGGTCCCAGTATTTCTTCGGCACGGCGAAGGGCAGGTGTGGTTTATGAAACCCCAGTGCAAGCAGGAAGGGTTTGTCGGAGCCGGCCAGGTCTTTCATCAACTCGATCCCTTGTGTGGCAATGGCCCCGTCCTGGTAGGCATCATCGGGCACGTCAAGGGCCTCGACGCAGGGGTAGAGTCCCTCACCCTTCAGGTGATCCCTGATCTCTTTTCTTTTCATACCCTTTCTCCTGGCCTCATTGGCTGCATCTTTTATGCGCGGGTCCTGATACTTTCCATCCGCCGGGAACTTATATCCTTTGGCATATTTCAGGGCCTTGTCTTCCTGGTAAGGGACGGTCCATGAACGCGGATCGTTGTCCCTGGCCCCGTGCATAAGCTTGCCGAGGCCTGCCGTTTCATATCCGTGGGCCGCAAAGAACTGCGGCATGGTGACAATGTCGGGGTTCATGTCGCGCATGAAGGTGTTCAGGTCGTAGACCCTTGTCCTGTCGGGCCTTTTTCCCGTAAAGAAACTGATGCGCGAAGGGGCGCAGACCGCCTGCTGGCAGTAGGCGTTCTCGAACGATACCGCGGTGGAGGCAAGTCGGTCGATGGAAGGTGTGACCACCTCTTTGTCACCATAGCTGCCCGCGGCGGGCTTGAGGTCATCCACCACCAGGAGCAGGATATTCGGAGCCTGCCGCCTTGAATCAGCACTCTGTCCGGACTGGCCCCATGCCGAAAGAAGGGCCAGGGCCAGGAATGAAAGAACAATTAACCGTAAATTCTCCATAATAGTTGTATTACATTACTCATCAGAATCATTTCCTGCAGAGGCCTTTTTATACCAGCGATTCTCGGCAGTATCGACCGTGATGGCACGGACACTTTTGCGCCAATCCCTGATGAGCTCCATAAGCTCATTGGCCTTTTCGGGCATCTGACCGTACAAATCATGCTCTTCTGACGCATCCTTGCCCAGGTCATACAACTCGGCCTTTCCCCGGTCGTACCAGTCAACAAGTTTGTAGTCGCCCTGCCGCACAGACGTGCTGTTCCAATCCCCCGTACTTGATGGCCTTGCCAGCGGCGAATGCCAGAACACGGTGCGCTCGAGGCTTTCCCCTCCCTTCAGCGACGGGACCAGGCTGACCCCGTCGATCTCTTTGTTGTTGTCGCTGATGCCGACGATCTCAAGAAGTGTCGGGTAGATATCTATATTGATCGTAACCTGCCCGGACACGGATCCCTGCTCCACCTCGCCAGGCCAGTAGACGATAAAGGGCACTTTGATGCCGCCTTCCAGGAGGTGCCCCTTGCCCGCCCTCAGGGGCAGGTTGGAGGTGGCAAGCTTCCTGTTGTTTCCTATTCCCCTGTTGGAGAGGCCGCCGTGGTCGGACGTAAAGACGATCACCGTGTTGTCGGCAATGCCAGCCTCCCTTAGCGCCCGGACAAGATTTCCGAGGCTTTCGTCCACACTCTCGATCATGGCGGCGTAAACGGCATTGTCCTGGTTCACCTTGGTCTCTCCGTCCTTCTGGATGACCTCCGGGCCTTCATAGCCCTGGTCATTGGCTTTTTTCCTGTATTTCCTGATCACCTCCTGCTTGGCCTGAAACGGGGTATGCACTCCGTAGTGAGAAAGCATGGCGAAGAACGGCTCGTCCTTGTGCGCTTTGATGAAAGCGATGGTCTCGTCGGTAAGCCTGTCGGTGAGGTATTCGCCTTCCACGCCTTCATCGAGGCCCACAATCCGCTTGTGATCGCTTTTATCCTCCACATCTTTCTTAACATTGTAGGGATAAAAGTAGGAGATGGGGGCACCGGCCGCACAACCGGCGACATTATAGTCGTAGCCCTGGTTCTGGGGCCATTCCTTTTCATTTCGACCCAGGTGCCATTTGCCCGCAAAGAAGGTGGTGTACCCCGCATCCTTGAAGGCCTCGCCAATTGTACGGTCCTCCACAGTCAGGCTTTTCTTGCCACCGGGGACCTGTCCGCGGGCCGGGTATTTGCCGGTCTGGATGGCATACCTGGAGGGCACGCACCGGGGATGGCTCGCATACGCGTTGGTGAACATCATGCCCTCCCCGGCAAGGGCATCGATGTTGGGCGTTTCATAAAATTCAGATCCCGTGACGGAGAGGTCATAGTAGCCAAGGTCATCCACAAGGAACAGGATGACATTGGGCTTATCCTGTGCGGTGAGCACCATGGATATCAGACCGAGCAAAGAAACAAGCAACTTTTTCATGATTCAAAAACACGTTTTATGAATTACATTCCAATGAATTAAGGACGTTTATTTTCTTGTTTGGGATACCTGATGACCTTAATGCTGCAGGGTGCCATGTCCACCACCGTCCTCTCCCGCAAAAGCAGGCTTCCGATGGCCGGGGCCTCGCTCCTGACGGGGATCAATGTCAGGGGATCAATCTGATATTGCTCTTCCGAAAAAGACACCTCCTCCCCTTCGACCGAGCCTGAAATTCCTGCAAGATGCAGCTCAAGCGCGATGCTGTCGTTGCCGGAGCCGTTGATCACCATGATGGAGACGTGACTGCTGTCCACCATGGAATAAGCGCGCACGCAGCCAGGGGCCTCAAGCGTCGTCTTCACCATCCTGTCGCCCATATACCGGCTCCAGAGGTAGCATGCCCAGTACTGGCTTCTTGGTGACATCACAGGATCAAGCGGATTGAACATACCATGTCCGCCTTCCGGTGTTGTCGAGAACAGGTCCCACTGCATGGCGACGTCAACGCCCGCTGACGCCATTTCACCGATCATCATCGATGACCAGACCGCATTCCGCAGATCGACGGTCGACAGGTCTTCCTTCACCTTAATGTTCCACTCCGAGACGACGATCCCGATGCTGTCACTGCGCAGGGGCCGATAGGCCGCCAACCATTCGTCGATCCGGTTCACCGCATTGCGGATCTCCTCCGCACGCCCCATCATGATCCCGAGGTCGACGTCGTCGTTGTGTGAAGGATAGGCATGGAAAGAAATGAAGTCGAGGGGAGCGACCGTATCCCGGATCAGCTCTTCGACAAAGGCCAGCTCCATGCTTGAGGCCACGCTTCCGCCCACCTTGATGGTCGGGTCCGCCTCTTTCATGGCGGAAGCGAACTGCTTATACCGAACAACGTATTCAGTTGCATTCATTGCCGATCCGTCGGGCAGGTAATGGCCCAGTTCCCAGGCACCATCCAGTTCATTCCCCACTTCCCAGTAGGTGACATGAAAGGGTTCCCGAAGGTACCTTTCGCGTTGCCTGGTCCATCTGACCCATTCGACAGCCATCTCCACAGAGCCTGTCCCCGCATTGACTGTGACCATTGTCGCGGCGCCCAGGGACTCAATGAACTTATGCAGGAACAGTACGTCGGTAAAGCCGTGAAAATCCGACAACCGGTGTTTCGTATCCCTGATCCTGAAGCCGGGGGCATATCCTGAATAATCCACATCCCATCTACCATTGGCATACCGCGAGGTATCGAATGCCACCTCCATGGGATTGCCGCCGAGGGCCTTGGTCGAATCCCAAACCCCTTTCGGGATATAGCTCTCCTCCGATATCCTGACCCGGTTGCCGTTCCAGTAAAGTTCGTTCGACCAACTGCCGCCGGGCATGCGGATGATGCCTGGATTCAGCTCCCGCAGGCGATGAATCAGGTCGGGGTTCATAAAATAGGACTCCTCGTAATAGATGCCCGCATTGGTGCCAAGCAGCATCGACCTGTCGACAGGTATTCCCACCACCTCCGGATCAACCACCAGTGTGTTCTTTCCGCGCTGTGCAACCCCCTGCGGGGCCGCCAACAGCAGGAGCAACAAGGCCAGGAGCGTGATTGCCGAAATTCTCATACCATCCGGTTGATTTTGTTTGTCTTCATGTCTTTCCAAGGATGACCTCGATCGTATGACTTAGCCCGTCGCCGAATACGGGGGCAACGTTTCCTTTGCAGGATACACCGTCCACTTTCATGGACCGGACCCCTTTGGAGACATGGTCCGGGTTCCTGACGTCGATCCTGTAGGTGGCGTTCCTGAAACGGCGCACGGCAGTGAACCCGTCCCAGGCCTCCGGGATGCAGGGATCGATCTCGAGCCCTCCATGCTGCGGGCGGATGCCGAGGATGTATTGGGTAGCCGCCTGATAGGTCCAGGAAGAGGTGCCCGACAACCAGCTGTTCCTGGCCAGGCCGAACTGCGGGTGTTCGTCCCCGAGTATATTCTGCGGGTAGCAATAGGGCTCGCACTCAAAGCGGTCGATCATGTCGTTCTTCGACGCCGGGTTGATCTGATTATAGTATTGATAGGCCCGGTCGCCGTTCCCCATCATTGTCTCGGCGATCATCACCCAGGGGTTGGAGTGGAGGAAGATGCCGCCGTTCTCCTTGGCGCCCGGCGGGTAGGTCGTCACCCCGCCCTTTGAGGGGTCAAAGCCGTTATAGCCGGGATGGCTGAGCTTGATGCCGAATTCGGTGTTCAGTCTCTCATTTACCGAGTCCAGGGCTTTCCGCGCCCTGTCGGGGGGTGCAAAACCCGACAGGATGGTCCACGACTGAGCGTTGGCATAGATCTGCCCCTCCCTGTTCTGTTTCGAGCCGATGGGAGTTCCGTCCGCCTCAAAATAACGGGTGTACCAATCGCCGTCCCAGCAATGCTCGTTGACGATCTGTTTCATCTGGTCATGGTCTTTCTGATACCTGTCCCGCCTTGCGTCCTCACCCAGGTGAGCCATCAGGTCCATCATTTCATTCAGGGCCCTTCCGTAGAGGTTGGCGATGAACACACTTTCGGCGTCGCCTTTCAGGTTGACGGTATCGTTCCAGTCGGCGAACCCCAGCAGGGGCAATCCGTGCCGCCCGGTATTGTTCCTGGTGAAATCCAGTGCCCGTTCCAGGTGCTCGAGGACGGTCCCTGCCTCCCTCTGCTCAGCAGGCAACTTCTTGTCGTAAAAGCTGATCCGTTCATGGAGGAAACCATAATCGCCGGTCTCCTTCAGGTAGGCGGAAACGGCGAGTATGATCCACAAATGGTCGTCGCCGTAGAAAGTCCCTTTTCCCTCCTCGCGGGAATCCCCTTCATTGGCCTCCATGGTCAGCGGGAAGAACTGGTGCATGGCCGATCCGTCGGGATTCTGCACGGAGAGGAGCTTCATCATAAGCTCCCGTGCCTCCGCGGGGGCACTGGCGAGAACCCCCATCACGTCCTGTGCGCTGTCGCGAAAGCCCAAACCACGGGCGCCGAGACCGAGCTGGTAGAGTGACAGGTAACGCGACCAGTTGAGGGTGGTGTGGCATTGCCGCGGGTTGTGGACATTGACCATCGAGTTAAAGGCCGGATCCGGTGTCTGGAACTGGGCCCTGGAAAGATAATCCTCCCAGAAACCCGAAAGCTCCCGGAAAGCAGCACCCACCCGGTCCGCATCCCGGAACTCCCTTGCAGTTTCATCGATCTTCCCCGGCTCATCCTGTCCAAGCTGTGTGATGATGCGCCTGCTTTCGCCGGAGGCAAGGGTCCCAAGCTTGTGGAGCAGTGCGGCGATGGTGTCGCCGCGCCGCGCCTCATAATCGGACAGGACCGGGTGTTGCAGTTCAAGGGGACTTTTCCAGGTCCCGTATTCATTGTCACCGAGGAAAAGCTTCCTGTCGGTCTGGAACGAGTCCACCGGGTGGTTCGAGGTAAAGAAATTGTTCTCGGTTTCCTTCTTCATGAACGCATATTGCCGCAGAAGCACGGTGCCGTCGCTATTTCGTTCCGCATCCACGGTCATGGTCTGGGGCACCCAATCGGCATTGGTATATTGTTTCAGGGCGTCGAAATGGGAGAACTCCACCACGGGAACCACATCCAGCTCCATCGGCGCACCGCTCACGTTGGTGATCCGGATGTCGCGAAGCACCACGTTTTTTCCAGAGGGCACAAAAATAACAACCTCCGTCCGGACACCGTAGAACTCGGAAACGATCCGCTGGTAGCCCAGCCCCACATGGCAGGCATAGGCGTCGAAGCGGTCGAGCGTGGGGACGAAAAAGGGAGAGAATACCCTGTACCCGTTTCCTTCCCTGATCCTGACATAGAGCGTTTCGCCCTTGAAGTCGGATGCCGGAAGCTGGGGCATGTACTTCACGATCCGGTTGAGCGCCGGGTCCCCTCGGGTGATAAGGGAGCCGCCCGTATGGTCCACGATGCCCCCGAAAGCCAGGGTCCCCACATAATTGATCCATTTCACAGGAGTCCGGGGGTCCGTGATCACATATTCCTTGTTCCTATCATCGAAATAACCGTATTTCATGCTGTTCTGTATTAATGTTCCACACGTCTATACTTTCCCTCTGCGCACTTCCAGCTGGGTCCTGATCTCCGCCGCTTTTCCGGCCGTGATGGGAAAAAGGTTCAAAAGGAAGAGCGCGATCGCCAGGGCGACCACCGGTATCACCAGGTAGCCGATGCGCATATAGGTATACACCCGGGGACCCTGTTCGGAACCCAGCTCCGCATCGAATCCGGTCATCTCCAGCAAAGGGCCCGAGATCAGGAACCCAACCATGAAGCTGAGCTTCAGCACCCAGGAATAGATGGAAGCAAAGCCCCCCTCCCGTCTTTCACCGGTCTTGAGTTCGTCATAATCGACGATATCGACCTGCATCGAGGGAAGCATCAGCCACAGGCCGGCGTAACCGGCCCCGATGAACACTGTATTGAGCAACATCAGGTAGGGATATCCCGGCGTGAAGGTCCACCAGGTGGTCATGTATGACACGATGGCCATGGAGATGGAGATCATAAGCACCTTTTTCTTGCCGAGGGTCTCCGACATTTTCCTGAAGATCGGGATGAACATCAAACTGAAAACCGTGTAAACGAATGTGCCGTAACCGGCAAACTTGGCCCCTTCATTCCAATCGCCGCCCAACACATAATACGTTCCCACATAACGGCCATAGCTGTCAAAGACCGCCTGTCCCATCAGGAAAAAGACGGTGAGCAGGCAAAGGATGATGAACGGCCCGTTGCTCAGCGTTTCACGCAGACTGGTGGTGAGCTTTATCCTCCGCTGGTTCTGCACGACACCCGACTCATAATACCTCTCTTTCAGGAAGAGGGCCGGGACGATGCCGAGCACCACGATCAGGGCACCGATGATAATGCTGATGGTGCGCATGCCGTTCACGGGGCTTGCCACTTCAACGCCGTCCTTCACGATAAAGAAGACAGGCAGCATGGAGAGCCACCATATCCAGCCATTCACAAAGCCGGTAATGGTCTGGAAGTAGCCCCTGACCGCCGTAACCCGGGTTCGTTCGTTGTAATCCGGGGTCATTTCCATCAGCATGCTCTGGTACGGGATGCCCCAGATGGTGAAAAATGTGTAGAAGATGATGCCGAAACCGATGACCCACAGCATGATCTGAACCTGGGAAAGATCCAAAGGGAACCACCATATCAGCGGATAGGCCAGTCCGGCGAGGATGGCACCCACAAGCACAAAGGGACGCCTTCTTCCCCACCGGGTCCGCGTATTGTCGGAGACCCAGCCCATGATGGGGTCCAGAACACCGTCCCAAAGGCGCAGCGACATGAGGATGATGGCCACATAGGTCGGGGGCAGCTTCAGCTCCATATTGAACACCTGGTAGGCGATGCTGACCAGCACCCAGATCCCCAGGATGTCGACAGGGCCTGCAATCGCGTAGGCCAGCTTGCTCGACAGGGGGACCCTGTCCTCCGGTGCCACTAACGGTCTTTTATTTTCGTGTTTCGCCATTGTCTTTTTATCAGCCATTACCTGAGCCTTTCTGCCGCAACCCCCCTCCGCCCTGCAAGTGTTTCTTCGACTTCCTCCATGAACCGGTCGTCAAGCTTGTAGAAGACCATCAGGACCGCACCCAGCAAACTACCGATGGCAGGTATCACGCTCATCATCATCCGGATACCCGCAAGCGCTCCTTCGGCCTGCACCTCGTTCGCCTTGAACCCGAAAATCATCAGCAGCCATCCTGCCAGCGCACCGCCGATGGTCCATCCGAATTTCTGCGCCATCGTAGAGGCCGACATGACCAGCCCTGTCGCCCGGCGCCCGGTCCTGTACTCCGAATAGTCTGCGGCATCGGTATACATGGCGAAGACCAGCGGCGCCGTGGGACCGAAGGTGAAACTGATCAGGACCTGGATTACGAACATGAGCACGACGTCATCCGGGCCAAGCAATCCGAACAGCACGGCCAATACCGTCGTGAAAGCCATGCAGAGGATATAGAACCGCTTCTTCCCGAGCAGCCGGCTGAAGTATTCGGTCAGCATGATGGAAACGATGGTCGCAATGGTGCCGGCCAGCATGAAGGCGCTGGCAAGCTCCTCGCTTCCCACGTAGTATTTGAAATAATACATGATCGACCCATTCCTGATGGACACGTGGGACAGGGTGAAGATCCCGAGCGAGAAGAGGATCCACCAGGGCTTGTTGGCAAGGAGGTCCTTCAGGTCGTACCTGAGGGAGGTCATTTGCCCAACGGGTGGATGCACCCTTTCCTTCGTCGTGAAGAAGGTGATAAAGAACATGATCACGGCCAGGACGGCCAGCACGGTCATCGCCAGGGTGAACCCTTTCCGCTCATTGATGGTATCGATGCTCAGAGCGGCCTTATCCATCGCCACCCCGGGGAAATACGGGCGGAGGTCGAGGGAATAGGTTCCAAATCCTTCTGGGAGGTAAACAGTGGTCACATTTGTATCCGCATGAGCGTTCTCTGCCTGTTTCATGACCGTCACCGGAATGTTCTTTGTGATCTTGCGATCTCCTTCCAGCCTGGCCACCACTTCCAATTTCGTGATGCCCGGGCCCACCTCCTGCAACCCGATCTGTCCATTGTCGTGGAGGCTTGCCTCCACGACGGTGTTGTCACCTGCGCCGAAGCTGTTCACCATGGGGAGCATGGTTCCCTGCACGATGAAAGCCCCCAGGAAAGCAAAGATGAAACGGTACTGGGAGAAGCTCGTACGCTGGATGGCGCTTGAAGACACCACCCCCATGAGTGCCGAATACGGGATGTTGATGGCGGTGTAGATCATCATCATCAGGGTGTAGGTGATGTAGGCCCAGACGATCTTGCCCGATACGGAAAAGTCGGGGGTGGTGAAGGTCAGCACACCAATGATTCCGAACGGGATCGCCAGCCAGAGCAGGTAAGGCCGGAACTTGCCCCACCTGGTGCGGGTCCTGTCGGAGATGATCCCCATCAGCGGATCGTTGATGGAATCCCAAATGCGGGTGAACAGGAACATGGTGCCCGCCGCGCCTGCCGATATGCCGAACACATCGGTATAGAAATAGAGCAGGAACAGCATGAAGGTCTGAAAGAAAAGGTTTGAGGCCGTGTCGCCAAGCCCGAAACCCAGTTTTTCCCGGATGGGAATGCGGGTGTCCACTTTATCGCCCATATTCGACCTTCGTTAGCCTACCAGTGGACTGTGAAGACGGCCGGCCGAGGATCACTTTCACGCTGTGAACACTGCCGGGTTCAAATACCGGGATCTTGTTACCCTTGACGGCTTCCCCGTCGACGATCAGTTCCCGGACCCCTGCCGACAGATGGGCGGGATTGCGGACCTCGATCTCATAGGTTACCCCGCGGAAGACCCTTCTCACCGAGTAACCCTCCCATCCTTCGGGGATGCAGGGGTCTATGACCAGGCCATCGTAATGGGGTTTGATGCCGAGGATGTACTGGGTGATCGCGAAGTAGTTCCAGGCGGCAGTGCCGGTGAGCCACGAATTCTTTGCCTCTCCCGGCCTGACGGCATCCTTGCCGGCGATCATCTGCGCATAGACGTATGGCTCTGTCCTGTGCAGGTCGCTGATCTCCTCCAGGTAGGCCGGAGCGATCTTGCGGTAATAGTCAAAGGCCTTGTCACCCCGTCCGAGCATCGCTTCCCCGATCATGATCCATGGATTGTTATGACAGAATATCCCGCCATTTTCCTTGTAGCCGGGAGGATAACTGGATATCTCCCCCAGCTCGAGGTGATACCTGCTGAAGCTGGGGTGATTCAGGACGATGCCATATTCCGTGTCGAGGTGCTCGGTGACCGAATCGAGCGCCCTTTCCACCATCCCCTCCTCCTTGCCGATCCCTGCCATGGCACACCATCCGTTGGATTCCACAAAGATCTGTCCTTCTTCATTCTCGTGGCTTCCGATCTTGTTCCCGTAATAATCGAAGGCACGCAGGAACCAGTCTCCGTCCCATCCATATTCCTTCACAGCTTCAACCATCGCCTCCACATGCCCCTGTGCGCGCCTGGCCTCCGTGTGTTTACCAACTGCCTGGCAGAGCTCCACATAATCGCGGCCGCATACCACGAACAGTCCCGCTATCATCAGGGATTCGGCCTGCGAACCGGATGTCTTGTTCTCGGTGGTCTGGAACGATTCGTCGGGGTTCCTGGAAAAGCAGTTCAGGTTCAGGCAATCATTCCAGTCGGCACGGCCGATGAGCGGAAGTTTATGGGGTCCTAGATTCTCGACGACATGGTTGAACGAGATGGTGAGATGATCGAACAGCGGTTTGGCCAGGCTTTCGTCGTTGTCGAAGGGCACCAATTCGCCCAGGATGGCCGTATCGCCTGTCTCCTTGATGTAGGCCGTCGTGCCCAGTATCAGCCAGAGCGGATCGTCGTTGAACCCGCCTCCGATGGCATGGTTCCCTCTTTTTGTCAGCGGCTGGAACTGATGGTAGCAGCCTCCGTCGGGGAACTGGGTTGCGGCGATGTCGAGGATGCGCTGGCGTGCCCGTTCAGGTACCTGGTGCACGAAGCCGATGAGGTCCTGGTTGGAGTCGCGGAAGCCCATGCCGCGGCCAATGCCCGACTCGAAATAAGAGGCGCTGCGCGACATGTTAAAGGTGACCATGCACTGGTACTGGTTCCAGATGTTGACCATCCGGTTCAGCCTTCCGTCTGGATGATCCAGCACATATTTCCCAAGCTTTCCGGACCAGTATTCCCTCAGCTCGCCCAGGGCCCTGTCGACCTTTTCGTCGGTGTCGAACCTGGCGATCATCTCCAGGGCCTTCGACTTGTTGATCACTCCCGGAGACTGCCATTTGTCAGCCTCCGGCATCTCCACATACCCGAGCATAAAAATGAGCGACCGTTCCTCCCCGGGCTCCAGTTCCATATCAAAATAATGGGATGCGATGGGCGACCAACCGTGGGCCATCGAATTGGACGGCTTCCCCGCAGCCACTGCCTGCGGCATGTCAAAGCCATTGTAGAGCCCGATAAAAGACTCACGGTCGGTATCGAAGCCGTCATTGGGACGGTTTACGGAATGAAATGCAAAATGGTCCCTTCGCTCCCGGTATTCGGTCTTATGGTAGATTACCGGCCCGTCCACTTCCACCTCGCCCGTGGAGAGGTTACGCTGGAAATTCGTGATGTCGTCCTGTGCATTCCACAACGCCCATTCCACCAGGGAGAAAAGCTTGATCTGCTTCGCATGGGAGTTGACATTCCTTATCCTCACACGCTGCACCTCGGCCTTGCAATGCAGGGGCACCAGGAAGAGCACTTCCGCCTCAACACCATTCATCCTCCCCGTGACCCGGGTGTAACTCAGCCCATGCCGGCATTCATATGCGTCAAGCCCGGTCTTCACGGGCTTCCAGCCGGGCGACCAGACGGTGTCGCCATCCTTGATGTAGAAATACCTTCCCCCGTCATCCGCCGGCACGTTATTGTACCGGTAACGGGTGATCCGCCTTAACTTTGCATCCTTGTAGAAGGCATATCCGCCGGCCGTATTGGAGATAAGGGAAAAGAAATCGTGGTTGCCCAGGTAGTTGATCCAGGGGTATGGGGTTTTAGGGTCGGTGATCACATACTCCCTGTTTTTGTCATCAAAATATCCGTATTTCATAATGTGTAAGTTTAACCGGGGATCACAGCCCGCATCAATTCTCCTTGAACTCCCCGAATTTGCCAGGCAGGTCCATCAGGTAACCCTTCAGCACATCCTGGAGGTCTTTCGCTTTTTCACGGTAACGTTCGTCCCCGAACAGATTGACCTGCTCCTCCGGGTCGGTGCGCAGGTCATAAAGCTGGTCGGGGTCATAATAGTGCTTGTACCTGACCGTAGAGGGGTATTCGGCGTCGCCCCCGCCCGGGACGAGCATCAGGTGCGAGAACGGCAGGCTGGGGTCGGTGTGGTGGTACACCAGCTTATTCTTGATCCTGAATTCGTTCCACTCGTCAAGTTTCTGTTTCCTCGTGGCATAGTCCCAATCAAGCGCATAGCGCGGATAGCGGAGGGCGATGTATTTGAGGCTGTCCTTCAGGACTCCCCGTGAGAAGCCCATTTCAAAGTAGAGGGACTCATGAATCTGGTCCTTTTCCCCTTTCAGCACCGGCAAAAAGCTTTTCCCGTCAAAGACGCCGACTGTGTCAGGTTCGCCTCCTGCCATGCCGAAGATGGTCGGGGCAAAGTCGATGTTGGAGACCAGGGCGTTGCTCACCTGCCCCACGGCAAATCCGCCTGGTTGCCAGATGATCGAAGGGGAGCTGACGCCGCCCTCGTAGATGGACCCCTTGGCATATTGCCCGTGGTCGCTGAAAAAGAAGATGATCGTATTGCTGAGCTTACCCTGTTCCTCGAGCTTACCGAGGATGGCCCCGAGGGCGTCGTCGATCCAGAGCACATTGCCAAGGTCATCGGGCACTTCATCCCGTTCCCCTACCAGACCGGCTTTCTTGAGCCTCTCGGGTATGGTTTCCCTGGGGGGCAGACATCCCGGCGCGGTGGCAAGGATCCCCTCGGAAGTGACTGTCCTGTCAGCATTCCATGAATGGGCGGCATCGCTCGGGCCATGAGGTACGGTGGTGGCATAATAGAGGAACACGGGCTTTTCTTCCTGCTCTTCAAGGAAATCAAGGGCCTTGTCGGTGACCCAGTCGAGGTTCTGTGAACGCAGCGCTTCCGGGCCCAGGTAATTGGGGTTGTCCTGGTACAGCCCGCCGGAGTGGTCGAACCCGCAGAGGCGAAGCTGTTCGCTGATGATGCGGGCATTCCGCTCCAATATTTCCACTGCAGCCGGATCGGTGGGATCGGTCTCCAGCGGCAATTTCTCCCAGCCGGGGGCTTCCACTACATGGTTCTTCCCGAAGAAGCCGGTCACGTAGCCCAATTCCTTCAGGTAGGTGCCGATGGTGGGCTGACCCGGGACGACGTAGGAGTTCCACTGCACCGTGGTCTGGCCGTCCATCTTCTCGGTAAAGCGGGTGAGCTTCTTGCTGACCGAGCGGCTTGCGTACTGGCCGGTGAGGCAAGAATACCGGCTGGGCGTGCAGACCGTTGAGCTGACATGCTGGTTGAGCATCAGCACGCCCTCGGATGCGAGCCTGTCGATATGGGGCGACAGGTTCCTGCCCCTGCCCTCTTCCAGGCAATTGAACATGTACCGCTCCATGTCGTCGGCAATGAAGAACACAATGTTGGGCCTGGCCGCATCCTCCGGCCCGGGTCCTTTTAAAGCCCTCTCTGCGCAGGCTCCGAACAGGGTCCCGACCCCGAGGGCTGCAAACAGGAATTGGCCAAGTATCTTTTTTCTCATTTGCAAATAGTGAATCAAGCAACGCCTCCTTCAAGTAAACCAACAGAAGTTAACGTCAAAATTACATCCTACAAATATATAAATATTTATTTCGACACAAATATTTTAATCTTTTTTTATTTTATTGATTAATAGCTTTTTAACGTATTTTGTTAAATATTTTATAAATATTTTTTAAAAAATTTATTGCATGATGA
>CAYLTG010000007.1:18921-50449 GCA_964386225.1 uncultured Bacteroidales bacterium | reverse complement strand
GCGGTTCCGAAGAATTCGCAGATGCACTCATGGAGCGGGCACGGCATGCGAAGCAAGCTGCACAGCAGACCGTGGGCGCGACACAGGAGCTGATGGACAAGATCGTCGCCGTAGAGACCGAGCTCGACGATATACTGTGGAAATTCAACGGCCAGCGTCCCAAAGCCAGCCGCGAGGAGAACTGGCCGGCACCGCCGTCCATCAACGAGCGGCTGGGATCCATCGTCTGGACCCACTACCGTTCGACCAGCGGGGTGACCCAGTCGCAACGCGACCAGTTTGCGATCCTGAAGGAAGAGTTCCCCCCGGTGCTTGAGCAGATGAGGGATATTTATGATAACAAGCTTCCCGCCATCGAGAATGAGCTGGAAGCCATCGGCGCGCCTTATACTCCGGGCCGGATACCGGTGTGGACGCTGGATTAATCGAAGAGGCTGGCCATACCCTGCGAGGGCTATACACCCTCGTAGGGTTAGCTAACCCTCGTAGGGTATCCTGAAAAAATGAAGCAGATCGTTTTGCTCGAAATCCTCCTCCTCAGTGCCCTGATCACCCTGGGGCAGCCCGGGCCAGTCCCGGAAGGAGGCGGTGTGGTCACCGGTGCCGAACGGACCCACCTCTACCTGCCCCTGCTGAAGGACAGGCAGGTGGGCATCGTCGCCAACCAGACCACCATCATCGGCAGTGCCCACCTGGTGGACTCCCTGCTGGCACTCGGCGTGGACATTCATCGGGTGTTCGGGCCGGAGCACGGATTCCGCGGCGCCGCAGGGGCCGGGGAGCATGTGGAGGATGACCGGGACCCCGTCACCGGCCTTGAGGTGGTCAGCCTCTACGGCAACAAACGGAAGCCTTCCCCTGAAGACCTGGAGGGGATCGATGTCGTGATCTTCGACATGCAGGACGTCGGGGCGCGTTTTTATACCTACATCTCCACCATGACCTACATGATGGAGGCCTGCAGCGAAGCGGGCATACCTGTGCTTGTGCTCGACCGGCCCAACCCCCACGGGGATTATGTCGACGGCCCGGTTCTGGACCCGGCATTTTCCTCCTTCGTGGGCCTGCATCCCATTCCGGTAGTGCATGGGATGACCATCGGCGAATATGCTGAAATGGTCAACGGAGAGGGGTGGCTCAGCAATGGGATCACCTGCGAGCTCCGGGTCATCCCCATGGAGAATTACGACCATACCGTGCAATACACTTTGCCTGTGGCACCCTCTCCCAACCTGCCCAACCAGAAAGCCATCCTGCTTTATCCGTCCATTTGCTTCTTCGAGGGCACCATCATCAGTGTGGGCCGTGGCACCGACTTTCCTTTCCAGGTGATCGGTCATCCCGACTTTGGCATCGGCAGCTTTGTTTTCATGCCGGAGGACAGGCCGGGTGTGGCCATGGATCCCAAATACGAAGGACAGCTCTGTTATGGCCAGAATCTCGCGGGATTTGCGGAGTATTTCATGGAGAACCCGAAACAGCTTTACCTGGGTGGACTGATCGAAATGTACACTTATTTCAAGGACCGGGAAGATTTCTTCACCCCGTATTTCGATAAGCTGGCCGGAACTGATCAGTTGCGCCTGCAGATCGCGGCGGGCAGGTCCGAGAAGGAAATACGCGCAAGCTGGCGTGGTGACCTCGCCAGGTTCATGGAGATGCGGGCCCGGTATCTGTTGTACCCTGATTTCAGGTAGCCGGCTGATCGCGATCGCCGGAAAAGAAATGAGCGCCTTCAGGAATAAATTCCATGAAGGCGCTCATCCTTTATGCAGGTTTCCTGTTTATTTCACCACAACCTTTTCGATCCTGGAGAAGTCGCTGTTGCTCAGCCTGATGAAATAGATCCCGCTGCCCAGGCCGGCGGTGGAGATCCCTGACCTGACCGATGTCGATTGGGTGGATAGCCTCGCCGAGCGAAGGACCGCGCCCTGTATGTTGAGCACTTCCAGGTCGACATGGTCCCTGACATTGCGGATGTCCACGTGCAGGTAGTCCTCGGCCGGGATGGGGTACAGGTTCACCTGGACCTCCATGCGGCCTGCCGCCGGCGATGTACCGGTGGTGATGACAAGTTCCACATCGTCGATGTAGAGGGTGTTGCCGTAGAAGTCCACGCTCTCGAACATGACCTGGACATTGGGCGTTCCGGCCCACGGCGAGATGTCCACCATGATGCATTCCGCATTGCTGCCGGCGCCGCACCATTCATCGGATGATCCCGGGAAGAACTGGATGCTGGATGCGGGGGCGGTGGCAAAGTTCCAGCTTCCGTTGTCGGCGATCCCGAAGACCTTCGACCATGAATTGCCGCAATCGTTGGAGACGAATATGTTCAGCGAGTCGCTCAGGCTGGGCTGGTATTGCTTATAGGCGTGCCTGAAGCTCAGCGCCGCATTGGCCGCATTGGACAGGTCGAGGACCGGGGAGATGAGGTGGTCCTTCTCGTACACGGTCAGTCCCTCGTGGAAGTAGATCGACATGGAGTACATCCCCGGTCCGTTGCCCTCGGCCTCGACGTGGGTCCAGGTGGTGGAGTCGTCGGGGTTGACCACGGTCCAGCCCTCCAGCGTCTCCGACTCGGCTTCGAAGTCTTCCAGGAAAGGCAGTGGGCGTCCGCCGGCATAAAGATAGTCCTCTTTGGTGACGGTGCTCTCCCCATTGGCGTTGGTGGCCTTGAGGGTTATGGAATAAACCCCGGCAGCGTCGAAGGTCACCTCCGGGTTCTGTGTCGAGGCGCTGGTCCCGTTGACGAAGGTAACGGTGGAGGGTTCGAAGGTCCATTCCCATGCCGAAGGGCAGGCGGTGGTCATGTCCGTGATGAGGACCGTGGCGTCGGTGCAGAATGACTGCTGGTCGGCCATGAAATTGACCTCGGGAAGGTACTCGTCCCCCACCATGATGAAATCGTCGATCTCGATGTAGTTGGTGCCGGATTCATTCTCCACTTCCAGGCTGACCATGAAGGACCCGGCGCTGCTATAGGTAATGCCGGTGGGATTCTGGTCCGCGGATGTTTCCGGGGTCCCACCTTCGAAATACCAGTTCCAGGCGATGGGCTCGCCGAGTGACAGGTCGGTGAAATCGACCCCGCAGTCGGCGGGGATCATGGTGTGGTTGGCGGCGAACGCGGCGGT
This sequence comes from uncultured Bacteroidales bacterium, assembly GCA_964386225.1. Lineage (GTDB taxonomy): Bacteria > Bacteroidota > Bacteroidia > Bacteroidales > JAADJA01 > JAADJA01. The sequence goes on along the minus strand of CAYLTG010000007.1, from coordinate 47,312 downwards.
GGGCAGGTCATCCACACAGCCGCTGGATTCGAAGAGCTCCGAGCGGTAGAAATTGATGGCGGCCTGCATCCTCACCGTCTGTCCTTCCGTGAAGATGTTCATGCAGTCGTCGTCCGTATAGTCCATGTAATTCTGGAACATGTCCTCGCTGCCGCACGATGACTGCGGGAACGGGGGGCATCCCCAGTAATTGTTCCCCTGGTTGGGGGTGTCGGCCACCAGGTCGGTGCCGGTGCAGGCGCCTCCGTCATCGCCCCAGATGTGGTAAAGGTTGAGCCAGTGCCCGACCTCGTGGGTGGTGGTGCGCCCCAGGTTGTAGGGAAACCCGCCCGGGGAGTTATACCCGAAGTACGGATAGCCGATCACCACACCGTCGGTGGCGGCCGGACCGCCCGGGAACTGGGCATAACCGAGCAGCCCCCCGCCGAGGTTGCACACCCAGATGTTCAGGTATTGGTCTGAGGGCCAGGCATCATGGCCTCCCTGGGAGGTGTACTTCATGGCGTTGTTCTGCGTGAAGGATGTCACCGTCGTTTCTGTCCGGGTGATCCCGTCCGTGGGGTTGCCATCGGGGTCGGTGGTGGCGAGGCAGAACTCGATCTGCGTATCCGACGCCACGTCCTGGAACATCACCGGGGTATTGGTCGTATCGGCGTTCAGCCGGCGGTAGTCTTCATTCAGGACCTCGATCTGCGAAATGATCTGGGCATCGGGAATGTTCTGGGCGGATGTTTTCCAGATGACGTGTACCACCACCGGGATGGTGACGAACAGGTCTTTCGATCCGGTGGGGTTGTCCTGTATCCATTGCTGGGTCATTTCCTCGAGCTGCTGCATGCGGGTCTCAAGGGAGGGATCCTGTTGTTTCAGCAACTCCATGTATTCCATGGTGCCGCACCGGACATGTCCGTCGTGGGAGTGCTGGGCAGAAAGGGTTTGGGCAAATGCAAAAAGCAATGCCAGTAAGAAGAGGGTAGAATGCTTCATAATGGAAATAATTTGAGTTAGCAAACGGTGTTGAATCTTTGCAAAAATAGTCAATCTCTTTGACCTGTAGGTAATTGTAGAAAAAAATCTTTCCTGCTCCCGGCTCAGGGCTTTCCTAATCCAGGTGGATGAGCTTCATCCGTTCCCGGATGCACTGACCGTCGAGGCTCAGGAAATATATGCCCTGTTCGAGGCTTCCGAGGTTCAGACCCATCCTGTTTTCGCCTGCTGCGAACAGGTGGACCCCGTGCATCACCCTTCTGCCGGACATGTCTGCCAACGACAGGTGCACCTCCACAGGTTCGATGGCCGAATATTCGATGAAAAGCACTTCGCGGTGCGGGTTCGGGTTGATGCTCCTCACGGCCAGTACCTGGTCGAAATCGATGAATATGGTGTCGGTGTGTTGCGACATGTCCTGCACCAGGTAGGTCGTATGGTCGTTGAAGTAATTGAGCTGGGGGTTGAAGAGGGTGTGCACCCGTTGACCCGCATTGTCGAGCTCATACCAGGTGAGTGGGGGGTGTGCGTTGTGTACTTCAATGGCGATCAGGCTGTTGCTGCATTCCCCCGTTTCAAACACGGCTTCGATATGGAATGGCTTTTCCATGCCTTCCTTGAACGTGCCGTCGGGTGCGAATACGGTACCCCCGTCGTGCAGGATGACCGTCCCGGATTGGTGACCCTGGGTCTTGGCCTCCGGGATGATCAAAAAGAGGAAGAGCGAAAGGATGAATCCGATCCGCATGGGCAGAGTTGTTTCAATATAGAACGACCTTTTTGGTGATGATATTTTGATTCCCTTGCAGGGTGATGAAGTATATCCCGGGTCCGATGCCGGACCTTGCCGCGTCGAAGGTCATCGTGAACGGCTCCTGCAGTTCGGTCCGATCCAGTTCCAGGACCGTCCTCCCGGATGGTCCGGTGATGCGAAGGCCACTGAACTCCGTGGGCCTGTCGATCAGGATGTTGAAGGTACCCGCGGCCGGGTTGGGATAGACGCGGAAAGCGTCCCGGGAGGGGCCTGCATACGGGGTTGTGCCCGTGATGAACATTTCCATGAGCTTGGTCTGGTTGGGCAAGACATCATAGGCCGAAAGCCGGGACCCTGCCCATTCCACCACCACGGAATCGACAATGGATGCGTCGCCAAGCCCGAAGAACTGGATCCTTTCGTTTTGTCCGCCCTGTCCGCCCCCTGACTGGCAGGTGATCTCGCGCATCTGTGCCACCGGCTCACCGCCGATGACGGCATGAACATACACCCGGGCTCCGTAAGCTCCTGTGCCATTGACGCAGGCGGAGAAGACGGCTGCTTTGACCTTCAGCCAGTTATTGTCATTGCCGTCGTTGAGGAAGAAGGAATTGTTGCCGCCGAAATAGTTGTTCTTGGCGGTGAAGATGTCCAGGTCGCCGTCGTTGTCCACATCGGCCCAGGCAAGCCCTTCGGTGTAGTTGCCGTCATCGACGAGCGCATTGCTTTCCACCTTGGTGAAGGTCCCGTCGCCTTCGTTGCTGAACAGCAGGTTATCCCCGTCGTAGCCGCCCACGGCCAGGTCGAGGTCGCCATCCTTGTCGTAGTCGCCCCAGGCGCTGCCCGACGACCAGAGGACCTCGTTCACGAGCGGTCCGTCCGTTACCTTGGTGAAAGATCCGTCGCCGTTGTTGAGGTAGAACCAGTTGTTGTACATGCCCAGCTGCCCTGTCGCGACGAACAGGTCCAGGTCGCCGTCGTTGTCGCAGTCGCCCCAGCTGGCGCCGGAGCAATAGGAGAGGTCGGTGGTGAAAGGCGGCTCCTCCACCGGGCTGAACAACCCATCCCCATTGTTGTGGTAGAGTCGTGACGGCGAGCCCGAGTTGGCCACGTAGAGGTCGGGATACCCGTCGCCGTCGTAGTCGCCCCACGCGCAACCGCTTGAGTTGGCCGATTCGGTGGCGATGGCGCCGGTGGTCACCTTTTCGAAAAGCCCCGGTCCCACGCCATGATACAGGAAGTTGGGCTGGTCCCTGTTGGCTACGTATAGATCCGCATACCCGTCAAGGTCGTAGTCGGTCCAGGCGGCTCCCGCCGACTTGCCCCCGTTGGTGACGATGGCCCCCTGCGTCTCTTTGTCGAAGGTGCCGTCACCATTCCCGAAATACAGGAAGTTATTCTCGTTGTAATTGGCCACGAACAGGTCGGTGTATCCGTCGCCGTTCACGTCTGCCGCGGTGCAGGAATAGGAACTGCCGCCATCGCTGACCACCGACCCTTCCGTAACCTTTTCAAAGGAGCCATCGCCGTTGTTGAGGTAAAGGAAGTTCAGCTTCCCGTTGTCGGCGTCGTTGTTGGTCACGAACAGGTCGGGCAGGTCGTCGTTGTTGAAGTCGGCCCATGACATCGCATAGTTCCACCCGCCGTCGTTCACGATGCTGCCGGTGGTTACCTTGGTGAAGGTGACCTCCTGGGCCATCATTCCTGCTTGAAGGCATATGACCAGAAAGAATGTGTATAAATGTCTCATAACAGTAAATTATGCAATCTGGGTTCCCAGATCAATTTTCATTTTTCAATTTCAAGTCTTCCAGCAACCGCTGCATGGTTCCCTGCCCCAGGTACTCCCGGAATGCCTCGTCCTGCAGGATCCGCTCCGGGGCGCTGAACCCCTTGTCAATGGCCATTTTCAGGCAGTGGTACATGGCAGCCGGGTCACCTGCCAGGGCATGGACCCGTGCCCTGTAGAAGTCGGGGGAGGGATCTTGCGGCAGCCCCGCCCCGTACACCTCGAGGAAGGTCAGGGCGACCGGGTAGCGGTCGGCCCGCAAGGCGCCGATGTGTTGTTCCCACGACCCGTTGACCACGAACTCGTGCAGGCGGGCCCGAAGGTCCGGGTCTTCCAGGTCGTCGATCTTCCGGAATTCCTTCTTCCACCACGATGGGGATCTGACGGGATGGTCAGGGTCAAGGGCCCGGAGGCTGATGTGTTCGAACTCCGACCAATATCTGCCGTGCAGCCCGGACTCTGTGGCTGCCAGCGCGTAATGGTCATGGAGCGCTTCGGCATAATCTTCGGAGATCAGCAGCTGTTCCAGCTCCGTGCGGAAAGCTTCCACGTCTGCCAGGCCCTCCAGAAGGAGCGTGGCATTTTTTAATGTGCGGGCCAGGGCCAGGGGGTCGTCATGCCGGCGGAGGGTATCGGCCCTGAGGCTGTATTCCCTGCGGATCTGCTCCAGCAGTGCTTTGTCGGGAGGACGGGCCCCGGTCCGCATCGACTGTGTCGTCAGCCAGTAGAACCCCGAACGAATGGTGTTTGTGTCGGGCCAGCGGTGACCTCCGGGAAAGGTGAACAGGATAGAGCGGGCCTGGCGGCGGTCGAGCACCGAATCGAGCATGAGCATCTCCTGGTAGTTCATATCCTGTTTCCCGATGATCCCGCAATAGTTGAACGTGATATTTCCATCAGGCCTCTCTGAATGAGGGAATCCGGCCCCGCAGCCGATGACGCAATGGATCTCCGGGTTGGAGAGCGCAATGAGGCAGGATATCCTGGCCCCTCCCGAGAACCCGGCGAGGCATACCTGCCCCCGGTCGAGGCTGAAGCGCTCGAAAGCATCGGCATACAGGGCATTGGCCGCTTCGAAGATGGGCTCGTTGGGACCGTTGCGCGAGTTGTAGGAGCAGAACATGAAATAGCCGAATTCCGAGGCCAGGGTGGCATATCTCTCCAAAGGGAGCATGGCCCGGGCGGCAGGTTCGAAAAAGATGATGGCCGGCCAGTCGAGGGAATCGGTGTACCCCGGTGGCACATATGCTGCATAATGCTGGGCGGTATCATTCAGGCAGGTCACCCGGGGCGTTATCCTGCCGGGAAGGAAGTTGTCCTGGCCGGAGAGGATGACGGGTAACAAGCTGACCGTGATCGCAAGCACTTCCCCTATCCTCAGGATTCTTTTCATGCGAAGGTAATGTTTTCCCTTGGTATCATCCCGGCGCCGCAGTTCAGGCAGGCACCCTGGTGGTCGATGCCCGACAACTCGGTGAAATAGCCCGACCGGCTGATTGCCAGCGTGCTGCATGCAGGGCAGTAGGTGTTTTGTCCGTCTCCGGTGCGGATGTTCCCCAGGTATACGAACTTCAGCTTTTTTCTCGCCAGCTGGTAGAACTCCGTCATGGTCCATTCCGGGGTGGGCGGGTCGTCGAGGTGGTAGGTGGGGAAGTACCGCGAGATATGAAGCACGGTCCGGGGCCCCAGCTCGCCGGCGATCCAGTCGACCATGCGGGAAAAATCGGCCGGGTCGTCGTTTCGGTTGGTGATGACGAGGTTGGTGATCTCCAGGTGCCTTCCCGCCCCGCGGATGGTCCTCAGGGTATCCAGCACCGGGCCCAGGCGCGAGGAGGTGAGGTCGCGGTAGAAATCCTCATGGAAGGCCTTGAGATCGACGCTGAAGGCATCCACATACCGGATGAGCTCCAGCAGCGGCTCCCGGTTGATGAACCCGTTGGTCACCATGACGTTCTTCAGTTGCCTCTCTTTTGCCAGGATGGCCAGATCGAGCATGAACTCGAACCAGACGGCCGGCTCGTTGTAAGTGTAGGCCAGGCCGATGTTATTGGGGGTGCCAGCGGCTTTCCGGAGGATGGCCTCCGGCTCGACGGGCCTGAGGGAGGGGAATTCATCCCGCCCGCACTGGCTGATCTCCCAGTTCTGACAGAACCGGCAGCGGAGGTTGCAACCGATACTGCCCACCGACAGGATGCTCCTCCCGGGAAAATAGTGGTAAAGAGGTTTTTTCTCGATGGGGTCGGCGTGAAGGGAGCATACCAGCCCGTAATTCTCGGCGACCAGCTTGCCAGCAACATTCCTCCGCACCCGGCAGGTGCCTGCCCGGCCCTCCTTCACTTTGCAGTGGTGAGGGCAAAGGGTACATTCCACATGGTCGTCGAATGCAGAATAGTAGCGCGCTTCTTTCATGGTACGGAAGCCTTCATGAACAAGTAAAGTTAACCAAAATCGACGGTGATTGAAAGCGATCCGCGGAATTAATTTGCGCCTGTGTCGTTTGAGTTTCCGTTTTTGAAATTTTCCATCATTTTGTCGAAGTGGGACCCTTCCCAGTAGACCCTTTTGCACCCGGCACACTGGAAGAATTCCCGGTAACATTCCCTTGTCCTTGGCAGCAGCAGGTGGTTCACCATTTCTTTTTCCACCGCCACGATGGTACCGTTGCAGGCCATGCATCGGCTGAAGGGTCTCACCTGGTCGCGGAGGTCGAACCGGTGCAGCACCTCCTGCACCTGTTCCCGGGGTAACTGGCTCCTGACGTAATAGCCCCGGGTCACCTGTTTGTGTTTCAGGATGCCTTTGTCGCGGGTGAGGATGATCCGCTGGTCCCCGGTCGCCAGACGGATGATCTCAGGGTCGCTGTAGTCGTTCCGGTAAAGGGTGTCGAAGCCGTACATCCGGAGCAGCCTGGCCAGTTTGCCCAGGTGGACGTCAAGGATGAACCGCGGGACCCTGAGGGGTGCCGGGCGGAGCCTGGTGACGGAGGAAATGTCGATGCTTTCGAAGACCGGGAACACCGCGATGCGGTCGCCCGGCCCAACGGCATGCTCGAACCCGGCCGATTCCCCGTTCACAAGCACCAGGTCCACCTCCGTGGGCGGAACGCCGAACGCGCCGATGAGGTCGCGGATGGTGGTGGCCGTCAGCAGGTTGTGACGGATGGTCCTTCTCTGGAGCCGTTTCGGGATGAAGTCGTTGAGCTCTTCGTAGAACCGGATGGTGATTTCGGGCGGCATGCGTGTGAATGGTCCTGTAAATATAGCAATTCTTGCAATGAGAAAGGTTCATGCAACGGGACCCTGACCGGTGCCGGTACCCGGGATTTATTTTTTCCATGGCGTTTTTTGCCTATTTTTACCGGCTCAATGGATGTACATAAACCGCAAGGATGGAGATCAAGGTAGCTGTCGTCATTTTAAACTGGAACGGTAAGAAGTTTTTGGAGGATTTTCTGCCTGCGGTCATCGAGCACAGCCATGAATCTGCTTCGATCTACGTCGCCGACAATGCCTCCACCGACGGTTCCGTTGATATGCTGCGCGAACGTTTCCCCACTGTGAACGTCTTGGTGAACGAAACCAACCTCGGGTATGCCGGGGGCTACAACGAGGCCCTCAGGCACATCACCGCCAGGTATTATGTGTTGCTGAATTCCGACATCGAGGTGACCCCCGGATGGATCGAACCGATCGTGGAACTCATGGATTCCGACCCCCGGGTGGCGGCCTGCCAGCCCAAGATGCGCTCATGGGTCGACCGCAACAGATTTGAATATGCCGGGGCTGCCGGAGGCTTCATAGATAAATACGGCTATCCGTTCTGCCGGGGCAGGATGTTCCAGACCCTGGAGGAGGACATGGGGCAGTACGACGACAATGCACGGGTTTTCTGGGCCACCGGCGCCTGCCTTTTCGTGCGGGCCGAAGCATTCTGGAAACTGGGAGGCCTCGACAGCCGGTTCTTCGCTCACATGGAGGAGATCGACCTCTGCTGGCGGGCCAGGAATCATGGTTACGAGGTCATGTATTGCCCGGGGTCGGTGGTGTATCATGTGGGTGGCGGCACCCTCCCCAAGAAGTCATGGCGCAAGACCTACCTCAACATGCGCAACAACGCCATGATGCTTTATAAGAACCTGCCCGACGACCGCATCTTCAGGGTCTTCGCCGCGCGGCTCGTCCTCGACGGCGTGGCCGCCGTCAAGTTCCTTTTCGACGGAGGCATCAAGGATTTCTTTGCCGTCATCCGGGCCCACCTCAGCTTTTACCGCTATTACCCCCAGCTGAAGAAGGAAAGGAAGAAAGAGCCCCACCGGGAGGTGGCCGGGATCTATCAGAAAAACCTGGTGGTGGAGTATTTCATCCGCAGGAAGAAGCATTTCTCAGACCTCAATCCCGGGAATTTCTCCTGAAACTGTGCATGGCCAGGGTGTACGATCCCAGGCCAAAACCGATGATGGACCCCGCCGCATTCGGCGCGATGAGGGAGATGTGCCTGTATTCCTCGCGGGCGAAGATGTTGGATATATGCACTTCCACCACGGGCGTTTCGATGGCCTTCACGGCATCGGCAATGGCGACCGACGTGTGGGTGTAGCCCCCCGCGTTGAGGATGATGCCGTCGGCCTTGCCCGAAGCCTCGTGAAGCCTGTTGATGATCTCCCCCTCCACATTGCTTTGAAAGAAATCGATCTCAAAACCCGGGAATTCCTTTCTGAGCTCCCCCAGGAAATCATCGAAACTGCGGTGCCCGTAGATGTTCTTTTCCCGCTTGCCGAGCAGGTTGAGGTTGGGCCCGTTGATAATGAGGATTTTCATACCTTTGAATTGCGGCGTTAAAGATAGAGATTTTGGACCGGGATTCCAACACCCTACGAGGGTTAGCTAGCCCTCGTAGGGTGTGGCCCCGGTCGGAACCAAAAAAGAGAGAACCTTGAAATTCCAGGAATCCCTGGCCCTTGCCATCAAAGACTATTCGGACCTTCTTCGGAAAGGCTATCCTGACCGGCGCACGCTGGATCTTGTCGCCGACCGGTATCACCTCGACCGGGCCGGGCGGGCGGTGCTTTTCCGCGGGGTCTTCAGGGAGGAACAGAACAGGATGAGGAACGGAAAGGCCATGCAGGGCGATCCCGCGGGTAATGCCCATGTCATGGTGGATGCGCTCAACCAGTTGTACAGCATCGCCAGCTACCTCTCCGGTCAGTTGGTGTTCATCGCCTCCGACGGCTTTCTGCGCGATGCTTCGGGATTTCACGGTGAGCCCCTGCAGCCCGGGATCCTGGAGCGGTCGGTCCATGCCCTGTGCTCCATCTTCCAGGGGCCGCGGGAGCTCACCGCCGAATTCCTTCTTGACGCCCGGGCGGATGCCCTGAACACGGTCCGGGATGCTATGGTCAAGGCCGTGCGCCCCCTGGCAGGCAGGGTGAAGGTCATCGAGTCGGACAGCGTGGACGCTGCCCTGTCGAACGCGAAGGACTGCATACTTGCCACTTCCGACTCCACCATCATCGACCGGACGGACTGCCCCGTCTTCGACCTGGCAAGGCAGGTGCTCCAGGACGGATATTTGGCAAAAATCCCCGCGGTGGCGCAGCTGCTCGCCCGAAAATGATTAACTTTGCATAGTCTATTCAAACAGGGGTGCCCCGTGCGGGGCTGAGATCATACTCTTGAACCTGATCCGGGTAATGCCGGCGTAGGGAGAGAACAAAGCACTGATCCAACTGGCAATTCCCTTATTTGGATGACCGCAAGTCATTGTAAATAAACATACATTGCCATGAGACGACGTGACCACATAGCAGCTTACCTGCTTGTCCTTGCCATCTGGCTGCCGAACAGTCTGGCAGCGCAACATATCCTCAGCGGCAGGGTGACCGACAACGAAACGGGGGGAGGTCTCCCGGGGGCCCATGTGAACCTCCCGGGACTCGCCAGGTCCACCTATACGGACCGTGACGGCGCTTTCCGGCTCCGGGAAGTGCCAGGAGGGGAGCACCGCATCGAGGTGACCTTCGTGGGCTACAGGACAGAAACCCGGGTAGTGGAGGTGGATGCCGATCTGGTGGTCAATTTTTACATGGCTTACACCGCGGTGATGAGCGATGAATATATCGTCAGGGCCACCCGGGTCGATGAAAAGTCGCCCACCGCCTACTCCACAATAGGGAAGGAGGAGATCACCCGGAACAATACCGGGCAGGACCTGCCATATATCCTGCAGCTGACCCCTTCGGTGGTCACCACCTCAGATGCCGGGGCCGGGATCGGCTACACCGGCATCCGTATCCGGGGTACCGACATCACCCGGATCAACGTGACCATGAACGGGGTCCCGGTGAACGATCCGGAGTCGCATGCCGTTTACTTCGTCGACCTGCCCGACCTCGCCTCGTCGGTCGACAACATCCAGGTGACGCGGGGGGTGGGGACCTCGGTGAACGGCGCCGCCGCCTTCGGGGCCAGCATCAATATCCAGACCACCAACCTGAAGCAGGAGGCCTATGGCGAGCTGAGCAGTGTGGCCGGCAGTTTCAAAACGTTCCGGAACTCGGCCCGGTTCGGGTCCGGGCTCATCGACGGCAAGTGGGCTTTCGACGGGCGCTTCTCGGCGATCAGTTCCGACGGGTATGTGGACCGCGGCTGGTCCGACCTGAACTCCGTGTACCTTTCCGGCGGCTATTACGGCGAGAACACCATCGTCAAGGCCATCGTCACTTCCGGCCGGGAAAAGACCTACCAGGCCTGGTACGGCACGCCGAAGGACAGCCTGGCCACGAACAGGACCTATAACCCCAGCGGGGAGATGTACGACGATGAGGGCAACATCATCGGGTATTACGGAAACCAGACGGACAACTACCGGCAGGATTATTACCAGCTCCATTTCGTGCAAAAGCTGAACGGGTCCCTGGACCTCTCCTCCACGCTTTTTTACACCAAAGGAAAAGGTTATTACGAGAGCTACCGCAACATGGATGCCTATGCCGATTACGGGTTCGATGACCCGGTGACCGGCGGGGATACCATCACCGAGACCGACCTCGTGCGGCAGAAATGGCTCGACAATGACTTCTACGGGCTCAATGTGGCGTTGAACTATGACAGCGACCGGCTCAGGGTGACTTTTGGCGGCGGGTATAATTTCTATGAAGGCGACCACTACGGCTTTGTTGTGTGGGCTGAGCACAGCAGCAACAGTTTCATCGACAGGCCCTGGTATGAGAACACCGGAAAAAAATCGGATTATCATGTATTCGGGAAGGTGAACTACGTGGTGGGTTCGGGACTGAACTTATACGCAGACCTGCAATACCGCGGCATCGACTACCGCATCGGCGGCACCCATGACAACCTGAGGGACCTCACCCAGTCGCATGCCTTCGGCTTTTTGAACCCCAAGGCCGGGATCCATTATGCCTTCCGCGACAGGAACGCTTTTTATGCCTCGGTGGCCGTGGCCAACCGGGAGCCCAACCGCAACGCGTACCGCGATGCCGACCCCGGGGAAGAGGTAAGGCCGGAAAGGCTGATCGACTATGAAGCCGGGTACAAGTTCACCGGCAGCCGTGTCAGCATGCAGGGGAACCTGTATTACATGGACTACACCGACCAGCTGGTCCTCACCGGCCAGATCAACAATGTGGGCGATGCCATCCTGGTGAATGTGCCCGAAAGCTACCGGGCCGGGATCGAGCTGGTGGGCGGATGGCAGGTCGCCGGTCCCCTGCGGTGGGAATTCAACGCCACCTGGTCGTCCAACAAGATCAAAAACTTCGTCTCCTACACCGACGACTGGGATGCCTGGCCGGAGCAGCAGGCGGAAGAGCTCGGCACCACCGATATCAGTTTCTCGCCCGACATCACCGCCGGCAGCGTCCTCACCTGGACGTTGTTCGGAGACCTATCGGCATCGCTGTTGTCCAACTATGTCGGTCGGCAATACATCGACAATACCTCGGACAAGGACCGCAGCCTCGATCCCTATCTCGTGAACAACCTGCGGTTCAACTATGCGATCAAAACAAAGCTCATCCGGGAGATCGAATTCATGCTTTCGCTCAACAATATCTTCAATGAAAAATACGAGGCCAATGCCTGGGTATACAGGTATATCTACGACGGAGCCGAATACGAGATGAACGGGTACTTCCCGCAGGCGGGATTTCATGTGTTCGGGGGGGTGAGTGTTGGATTTTGACGGCGTCTAGTGATCTTCAAATTGCCCCCACACACAACCGCGTATTATTTTCCCTTGCCGATGGGAACAGTCACACCGAGCCAGGGGAAAGCGACGATACCTCCCAGGTCCTCAGCGATGGGCATGATCAGCCCGTAATCGATGCTGACATTGCCCCGGATCACCGAGCGACCGCCGGCCGAGAATAGCAACAGGGATGAGCCGTTGGTGGGAATGTAGTAATTCTCCGTGATGAAATAGGCTCTCGCCGAGGCGCGGAAGAGGCCACTCACGTTGATCACGGGTTCTTTTGCCCAGTCACCGCTCACGAAGCCGTAACCGAATCCGACACTCACATTGCTGTTTTTAGTCCCGAAGGTAGTTGTCCCGTACAGGATCCCGAAGCCTGACTTCTTCTGCCCGATGACAGCGCCGAGCAGGGCGCCAGCCCCCACGTTTAATTTCTCCTTCACCACGGGGATCGAGATTTTCGGTGTGACCCAGGCGGGTGTCGGCCCCCCTGCGAACAGAAAGAGTGGAACGATCCCGGCACCAACGGAAAAATTATTGGTCACTCCTGCGACGAACTGGTTGTAAAAGACCCAGATGTTCTGGTAATAGGCCTCCCCGGCTTTCAGGCCATAGCCATTGGGCGACCAGAAATGCCTTGTGGCCTGCGGATTGTCTGTCCATACCTTCCCGTCTTTGATGATCAGTCCGGTCAGGTTGCTGATCCTGGCAACGCTGGAAACGGGGATGTTCAGCTCCCCCATGGTTTCCGTCTTCAGCCGGATGTAAAGCGAGTCGCGGGATGTCATGTATCCCTGGTACGCGTTGCCGTCGAGGGTCTCCACCAGGTACCGCGTGGAGTCCGTTTTTTCCTGGCCCATGATCTTGCGGGATGGTACCCATATCAGGACGAGGAGTGTCCAAATGAGCATTTTGGTTTTCATGGCATTTGAGCTTTAATGGTTTTTGGATGAAATCCGATATAAAGTTAGCGGGACCAGGTCCGAAAGTTAAATTGCCCGCTGCGTCGGGATCTGCCGAAGAATGATAAATCCGTCGGGGTGGGTGGTGATGGGTAACTGAATTGCAATTTCTGACCGGGCAAACCTGCCCGGTCAGCAAATCAGTAAGAGTTGCGGAAATTCTGGGAGTGTTTTCGGGATTTACACAAAATCCCGTTGGTTCACATTGCGGTGAAATTGGGGGGAAAGTTCAGGAAAGTTGGATGCCGGGGAGGATCGACCTCCATTTATTGATGGCCGCGCACTTGCCTATTCGACCACCAGCGTCTTTACGACCCTGTGGTTGCGGAGGGTGATCTCCAGCAGATAGAACCCGGGCTGCAACGTGTTGACAGGAAGGGCCTCCTTCGTGGAAAGATCCGACCGGTTGAGCACACATCTTCCGTCCGGGGCCAGGATCCGCACCGTCATCCTTTCCGTGCCGGGATGCTTGATGAAGATGGCTTCATGGGCGGGATTGGGATAAACCTGGAACCAGTCGGGGCCGTATTCTTCGATCGTGGTGAGCATGAGGGTGACCTCGACCGTCAGGTCCTCGTCGACCACCACCGCCGCGCCCGGCACCAGGAAGTACCCCGTCTTGCTCACGTTGTAGGTGTAAGTTCCGGGCAAATATCCTTCAAAAACGACAGTACCCGTCTCATCCGTGTACTTCAGCAATCCGCCGACGTTCACGATGGCACTGTCCACCGGAATGGCACCAGGATCCTCCGTGACCACGAATGTAATTGTATAATAAATGACAGGGGGAAGAACCACCTCTACGGTGACGTCCTCGTCCACCACCTCCACCTCGCCGGTGACGTCGTAATAATCGGGCTGTGTGACGATGTAGTCATAGGTGCCGGGATCGTAATTGTTAAAGACGGCCATGCCGTTCGCATCTGTCGGCTTTATCACCCCGTCTATGTTCACATCGGCTCCCTGAACGGGCAGGGAGGTCAACTCATCGGTGACTGTGAATGTGATGTCGAAACCGGCTTCGCACACGTCCGACTCCACCCATTCATCCCCGGTCATCGCGATCAGCACGCCATCGTAATTGCCGAAATAGTCCGGGAGCACCCAGCCGCTCTCCTCGTTGAAGTCGTAGTAGGCGGTCAGTCCTTCCACGGCGCCCGGGTCGCCGCTGATGCACATCACTCCGGCCAGGTCGTCCTCGGTCAGGGCCTTGTCCCAGAACGTGATCTCGTCGAGCTTTCCGTCGAGGAAGAAATCGTTGTCGAAGAACTCCAACTTGCCGAATGTGATCTCCAGGTCACTGAAGTCGATGGTCCCCCCGGCGGCCACGTAGCCATCGAGCTCGCCGTCGAGGTAGATCTGGAGTTCCTCGCCCGTATAGACCAGGGCGTAATGGTGCCACTCGTCGATGAAGGCCTCCGAGATCTCGTTGGGGTTGATGGTGTACTGCCCTTCGCTTGTGGTGATGCGCGCTTCGATGCCGATGCCGTTGATCTGGGCGATGTAGAAGTCGCAGACCCCTTCGTTCTTGATGCCGAACCATCCGTCGAAGTCGGGCCAGGCGGCATTGGGGTTGGTGGGATAGACCCATCCGCACATGGAGAACTCATCCAGGCCGGCGAGCAGGGCCGTGCCGTTGGCCACGGCGACATAATCCTCGAAGCCATCGAATTCCAGGGCGTTGCTGACGGCCATCGAACTCTCGTGCTGCAGGGCCGAAGCAGGTAACTTCAGGTTGTTTTGGGCATAGCCGGCCAACTGGCCAGCCGCCATGATCAGGATAAACAGGTGAAACGTTCTCATAAAGCATGGATTGGTGTTACTAAAGATAAGCCATTTCAATTCGCCGCCCTTCATTTTATATGCATTTTCTTTCCCTGCCCCCTGTGCTGGCTCCGCGAGGCATGTTTGAAGGGACAAGCCAAAGGAAACAATGGCATCGGACGGGGATTATTCGCAGGGATCAGTCCGCACGCTCCCAGACGTTGTTTTTCCTGATCGCGTCGGGGATGTGGTTATTGCCCAGTTCCACCTTCACAAGGTCCAGGTCGGCGGGCAGCTGTACCCTGTACTCCGTGCTCCCGTCACTCCAGACGGACGTGGGAAGATAGACCTTGTCGGAGTTGCCGTCGGCCGACTGGTAATACAGGCTGATGGGGATGGGATGGGTGCCTGCCTTTTCGACGACCACCACGTTGCCGTCGGTGACCTCCCTGATCCCCAGGTCGGGATACCCCTGCTGATAGAACCAGGGTTGCCAGAACCAGTCAAGGTCCTGGCCAGTGACATCCTCGAAGGTGTTGAAGAAGTCGTACGGCAACGGGTGTTTGCCGTTCCAGCGTGCCATGTATTCGTGGAGGGCTTTCCTGAACATCGCGTCGCCCAGTGCATCCCTGAGGAAGTGGTAAGCCATGTGGGGGCGTGTGTATGCCGACACCCTTGCGCTGGAGAAGTCGTTGTGCTGGTAGCTGGGCACCATGAGGGGCAGCTCGGGCTCGAGCCCGGCAAAATAGACATAGCCCCTGACCGATTCGCTCAGGTAGTCCGATTCCGGTTCGACCTCCAGGGTGAAGCCGGTGGGCAGGAAGGAGGCCCACCCTTCGTCCATCCAGGCGTATTTGCGTTCATTGGTGCCCATCCAGAAGGGCATGTACGTGTGGGAGATCTCGTGGAAGAGCAGCTCCACGAAGTCGATGAACCGCCGTGGGGCGCCGTCGTCGGCCATCATGGGGGTTTCCATCCCGCCGCCGCTCCTGCCGCCGCAGAAAGAGGTCATCTGGGGATAGGGAAATGGGACGCCGGGGAGCTCGGTCGACATGTACCGGATCGATTCCCTCGACATCTCTGCGCCCAGCTGCCAGTGGGCCACGTCGGCGGGATAGGCCACGTCGGTGAATACCCTCCTGCCGTCGCGGTCATCCACCACCAGGCTGGTGCCATCCCAGTTGGCCCGGTTGCTCATGGCGAACGAGAAGTCCGGCACATGACGGGCCGAGAATTGCCACGTATGGGTATTCCCTTTCCTGGTAACGGCCTTCTTTGCGATATCCTCCTGCGTGACGATGCATACCACGCTGTCGGTGTACATGGCCAGCTGCAGGCGTTGAAAGATATCCTCCTGCAGGATGTCGCGGGCATTCTGCACTTCACCGGTGGCCCATACCACATAATCACCGGGAACGGTGATGTTCACATCGTAGTCGTTGAAGTCGTTGTAGAACTCCACCATGCCCAGGTACTCCACCAGGTCCCATCCGTCCACGTCGTCATAGACCGCGATCTGCGGGTACCAGTAGGCGATGAAGTAGTGGCCGTCGTCGTACTTGCGCATCCGCAGGCCTTGCCCGGTGGGAATGTCAAAGTGCCAGTCACAGGAGACCGTGGTGGTGGTCCCGGGGGCGATCTTCTCCTTCAGCCGCAACCGGAAATTGGTCATCCACCACCTGGGGAAATCCTTCTCCGGATCGTATTCCGTCCCTCCGATCACAAGTCGGGTGATCTGCACGCCGTCGGTCAGGTCTTCCTCCACCACGGGCCATTGCCGTGCCCCTCCCTTGCGGAAAAAGTCCTGGTATAACCGCAGGACGAGCGTGTGAAGCGTGTCAGGGGAGTTGTTCGCGAAGTTGACCGTGGCGGTCCCCGTCAGGCGGTCCTGCTCGGTATCGACCGTTACGTCGATGGCATAGGTGGAACTGTTCTGCCAGTAATTCGGCCCCGGCATGCCGTCGGGGGAACGCGTGCCTTTGTCATAGGCCTGCTGGATGTTGCGGGGAAGCGGGTTTTGCTGGCTCACAGACTGAAAACAGATCATTGTCAGTGCAACGACGGTAAAAACGGACTTTTTCATGGGGGGACTTTTTTTCAGATCAAAAATACGGATTATCGGAGCAGGTTTTTTTGTGAATTGAGGGGATGACCGTTATTTTAACCAAAAATATAACCAACCCTGCAGATGGTAAACTATCCTGGACGGTGATGTTTGTTTTTTTTGGAAATTAGTGATCCAAATTCACGTATTGTCACAGAGAGCCGCAAAGTCGAAAAAAAGTCTGATCCGGGGGCTGAACTATGAGCGATCCATTCGGGGAATACGCGTGTGTTTCTCATTCATCTTTGCTCCATGGCGTCTTTGCGTGCGTAAAACAACATCCATATGAAACACTTAGTACGTTCCATTCTCATCCTTTGTCTCCTTTTCCAGGGGATCGGTTCCCTGCATGCCCAGGAGCCGGCCGATTCATCCAAGCTGACCCTCGAACGCATCTTCAACTCCGGCGAATTCCGGATGGATTGGTTCGGCCGCTACCAGTGGCTGGGCGACGGGGAGCATTACACCGTGCTTGAACGTTCCGACACTGTGGAGCGGGGTATGGACATCGTAAAGTACACGACGAGGACCGGCGACAGGGAGGTGATGATCGGTGCGGCCCGGTTCATCCCGGAAGGGGAGGAGCGGCCCCTCCGCATCTCTTCTTACAGCTGGTCCGACGACCTGTCGAAGCTGATGATCTTCACCAACACTCAACGGGTGTGGCGGGCCAACACGCGGGGCGATTACTGGGTATACGACCTCAAAAAAGAGACCCTTTATCAGCTGGGCCCCGACCTGCCCGAATCGTCGCTGATGTTTGCCAAGTTCACCGCCGACGGCACGAAGGCCGCCTTTGTCAGCAAGCACAACCTGTTCATGCAGGACCTGGCCACCGGGAAAGTGACCCGGCTCACCTTCGACGGCACGGACGACATCATCAACGGCACGTTCGACTGGGCCTATGAGGAGGAACTCTCGTGCCGCGACGGGTTCCGGTGGAGCCCCGACGGGAAGTACATCGCCTTCTGGCAGCTCGACGCATCGAAGATCCGCGACTTCCTCATGATCAACAACACCGATTCCATCTACAGCTACACCATCCCGGTCCAGTACCCCAAAGCCGGCGAGGACCCTTCATCGGCAAAGATCGGTACCATCAACACGGAGACCGGGGAGATCGAATGGCTCGACATCCCGGGGGATCCCGTGCAGCACTACCTGCCTCGCCTCCAGTGGGTAGGCAGCGGTCACACCATCCTGGTCCAGCAACTGAACCGTCACCAGAATGAGAACAAACTATGGCTGGTGGATATCGACAGGAAGGAAATGAAGAATTTCCATACGGAGACCGACGAGGCGTGGGTCGACATCGACCACCCCGACGTCGCCCAGTCGCACTGGGGAGCCGCCGACCTCACTTTCCTGGAGGGTGACAAGCAGTTCGTCTGGATCAGCGAGCAGGACGGCTGGCGCCACCTGTACCTGAAATCCGTCGACGGGAAGGCCGATGTGAAGCTTACCGACGGGGAATACGACATCGCCACCTTTTACGGGGTGGACGAGAAAAAGGGCTATGTCTATTTCAATGCATCCCCTGAAAATTCAACACAGCGGCACCTCTATCGCGTCAACCTCGACGGGTCGGGAAAACTGACAAAGCTCACCCCCGATGACATGGCCGGCATCAACCGCTACGATTTTGCGCCGGGCATGCAGTATGCCGTATGGTCCTCCTCCGGCCTTACCCGCGTGCCCACCACCGACCTGGTGTCCTTCCCGAAGCACAAGGTGTTGCGCAACCTGGTCGGCAACGGGAGCTACAAGGAGAAAATGGCCGCCCTCGACCTCGGGCAGGCCGAATTCTTTCAGGTGACCACGGCCGATGGAATCGAGATGGACGGCTTCATGATCAAGCCCCCCGATTTCGACCCTGCAAAGAAATATCCGGTATTGTTCGACCTGTACGGCGAGCCCTGGGGGCAGACCGCCACCGATTCCTGGGGCAGCCTGTGGCACCATTTCCTGGCGCAGCAGGGCTACATCGTCATGACCATGGACAACCGCGGTACCCCTTGCCTGAAAGGCAGGGAATGGCGCAAGTCGATCTACAAGAAGATCGGTGTCATCAACTCCGGCGACCAGGCCGCGGCCACCCGTGAGATCATCCAATGGGACTTCATCGACGGCGAACGAATTGCCGTGTGGGGCTGGAGCGGCGGCGGTGCCATGACCCTGAACCTGATGTTCCGCTACCCCGAGATCTACGGCACCGGCATGGCGGTGGCGGCCGTGGCCGACCTGAGGTACTACGACAACATCTACCAGGAACGGTATACCGGCATCCCGCAGGAAGTGCCGGAAGTGTACGAGGAAGGGTCGCC
This sequence comes from uncultured Bacteroidales bacterium, assembly GCA_964386225.1. Classification (GTDB taxonomy): domain Bacteria; phylum Bacteroidota; class Bacteroidia; order Bacteroidales; family JAADJA01; genus JAADJA01. Next base: position 28,417 of record CAYLTG010000007.1, on the reverse strand, counting down.
CATCACCCATGCGAAGAACCTGGAAGGCAACTTGCTGGTTGTCCACGGTACGGCCGACGACAACGTCCATTACCAGTCGGCCGAAGCGCTCATCGTGGAGTTGGTGAAACACAACAAGAAATTCACGGTGATGCCGTATCCCAACTGCTCGCATGGCATCTACGAGATCCCAGGGGCCACGCTGCACCTCTACACCCTGCTCACCGACTACCTGATGGAGCATTGCCCGGCCGACGGGAAGTAGGGGTATTGTTTAACCGCGAAGGACACGTAATTTACCACAAAGGACACGAAGTATATCACGAAGGTTTTTATTATTTTTTCGATTGTGCCCTTTGTGATATCCTTCGTGTCCTTCGTGTTGAAAAAAATCATTTTTATTAACAATTTTTAGCCCGCCTCCTATTTTTTCTAAGTTTATCCCGGAATAAACCGAAACCAACAAACTATGATCGAAAACAAAGAGCTGGAGCTGGCCCATGAATTCGTCCGTCATACCGACCGCCACATCTTCCTAACCGGCAAGGCGGGCACCGGGAAGACCACGTTTCTGCACAGCCTGAAGGAAAAGTCGCCCAAGCGTATGGTGGTGGTGGCGCCCACAGGGGTTGCCGCCATCAATGCCGGCGGGGTCACCATCCATTCTTTCTTTCAGTTGCCCTTCGGGCCCATCCTGCCGGGAAGGCTGTCGGAGGACAACAAGAACAGCCGCGAGAGCGCGTTCATCCATAAGTTCAGCAAGAAGAAGATCAACATCATCAGGAGCATCGACCTGCTGGTGATCGACGAGGTGAGCATGGTGCGTGCCGACCTGCTCGACGGCATCGACCAGGTGCTGAAGCGGTTCCGCGACAGGCGCCAGCCCTTTGGCGGGGTGCAGCTCCTGATGATCGGCGACCTGCAGCAACTGCCGCCGGTGGTGAAGCAGGACGAATGGCAGCTGCTGCGGCCGCATTACGACAGCATGTTCTTTTTCAGCAGCAAAGCCTTCGGCCAGTGCAACCCGGTCACCATCGAACTGAAACACATCTACCGCCAACAGGAGGAGGATTTTATCCGCATCCTCAACGAGATCCGTGAGAACCGGCTGTCGGCCGCCTCTGCCGCGGCCTTGAACGAGCGTGTCATTCCAGGCTTCCGGCCCCGGCCGGAGGAGGGGTACATCCTGCTCACCACCCACAATGCCAAGGCCAACCGCATCAACGACGAGGAGCTCGGCAAGCTGACCTCGCCGCCCGTCACCTTCGAGGCGGAGGTGGAGGGGAATTTCCCCGAGCATGCCTATCCCGCCGATCCCCTGCTTACCCTCAAGGTGGGGGCCCGCGTGATGTTCATCAAGAATGACCGGTCGCCTGAGAAACGCTATTTCAACGGGAAGACCGGCATGGTCTCGGCGATCGAGGACGGGACCGTTTTCGTGACCTGCGTGGGGGAGGACGGGCCCATCCCGGTGGAACGGGAGATGTGGGAGAACGTCCGTTATTCCATCGATGAGCGGACGAAGGAGATCCGCGAGGAACTGGCCGGCGCCTTCTACCAGCACCCCCTCAGGCTGGCCTGGGCCATCACGATCCATAAGAGCCAGGGCCTCACCTTCGACCGGGCCGTCATCGACGCACAGGCCGCCTTCGCGCACGGCCAGACCTACGTGGCCCTCAGCCGCTGCCGTACCCTCGACGGACTCGTGATGAGCAGCCCCCTTGCCGAGGGAAGGATCATCCAGGACGGCACCGTCCTGTCATTCACCCGGGCCGCGGAGAGCAATACGCCCGACGAGCGCGTGCTCAACGACTCCAAGCGTGCATTCACGCTGGCCCTGCTGGAAGAACTGCATTCCTACAGGCAGGTGGCGTACCACCTTGACAAATGGCAGGAGGCCGCCCGTGCCAACAGGAACATCCTCACGGGCAATGTGGAAGAGACCGCTCGGACGATGAACGAGAAAGGGGTGAGGGTGCTGGAGGATGTGGGGCAACGCTTCATGGCGCAGATGAGACAGATCACGGCAGGAGGCGACCCCGCCAGGGATGCCCTCTTTCAGGAGCGGGTGGTCAAAGCCGCCGCGTATTTCCTGGAGAAGACCACCGCCCATCTGTCGGGACCGCTGGATGCCTGCAGCTTCGGAACCGACAACGCAGCCCTGGAAAAGGAACTCGCGGAAAGGGAGCTCAGGATCCTGGAACTGCTCGAGGTGAAGAAGGCCTGCCTGCGTTCCCTGGATAAAGGGTTTGACATCACTTCATTCCTCAATGTGCGGGCAGTGGCCTCGGTACAGGATTACAGCAGGAAGCCCTCCGCCAGGAAAACGGAGGAGCCTGCCACCATCGAACACCCGGTGCTCATGAAACGCCTCCGGGAGTGGAGGGCGGAGGAGGCCGCCCGGGACAACATCCCTGCTTACCGCATTGCACCGCAGAAGTTGCTGGTCGGGATCGCCAACAACCTGCCTTCCGATCGCACACAACTGAAATCGGTCAAGGGCATGGGCCCCAAGAAATTGAACCAGTATGGGGACGACCTGCTGGCCATCGTCAGGAGATACAAGGAGGAGTTTGACCTGGAAGATCATGAGTTCCCTTTGGAAGTGCCGGTGAAGAAAGAGAAGAAGTCCACCTTCCAGGTCACCTTCGAGATGGTGCGGCAGGGCAGGACCATTCCGGAGATCGCCGCGGAGCGGAAGCTGACGGAGCAGACCGTCGAAGCACATGTGGCGCGGTTCGTCAGGACGGGCCAACTGGATTTGGATGCCTTCGTCAGCAAGGCTGTGAAAGAGCGGGTCGCGGCCTTTTTCGACAGCCACCCCGAAGCCATGCTGAGCGAGGCCAGGGAGGCCCTCGGCGACAGCATCACCTGGAGCGATCTGAAGCTTGTCAGGGCATACCTCGAATACCTGAAGGAGGGATGAGTCACCGCGACCGGCCCCTTTGCCCTTCCCCGTCCCTCACAGGCTATTTGCCGTATTTACCCTATTTACGTATTGACTTATTTACCCTGAACCCCCTCCTCGGTTCACCCCCTCCTCAATAATTTCCCCCTTGTCCGAACACAAACCCCAATTTCGCGTTATTACCCCTGAAACCGATAAAAATGTCAGCTGAATCCATACAGGAAACGCCCGACTGGTTCAACCAGCGGCTGCATGACGGGGGACCGGTCTATATGGAAACCGACCTCGACCACCTCATCGTGGAGCCATGGAATGCCGTATCCTCGCTGCTGATCGTGCTGCCGGCCGTCTACTGGCTGTTCCGGGTGGGCAGGGAATACAGGGATTACAAATTCCTGTTGTATGCCATCCCGCTGATGGTCCTCGGCGGGACCGGAAGCACCCTTTTTCACGCTTTCCGGGCGTCCAGGTTCTTCCTGTTCATGGACTTCATGCCATCGGCGGTCCTCACCATTTCACTCACCGTGTATTTCTGGATCAAGGTCTTCAGGAGATGGTGGTACATCTTCTTCATTGTGATCGTGTCGGTGGGGGCGAGGTTCATCCTCTTCAGCATGCTGAAGCCTTCCCCGTTCATGGCCATCAATATCTCCTATACCATCACGGGCGTGCTGATCGGGCTGCCCGTGCTGCTGCTTCTGCGGAAAACGGGCTATTACAGGTGGAAGGACGTGGTCCTGACCATTGTTTTCTTCATGCTGGCCATCTTTTTCCGGGAGATGGATTCGCGGGAGGTCGCCTTCCTTCCGATGGGTACCCATTTCCTGTGGCATGCGTTCACCGGCTTCGGAGGGTACTTCATTCTGTCATACCTGTATCACTTGCGAAAGCGGGAATTGCCGGCAAAGGAGCCGGCTCACCGTCGCAGGCCGCATGTGATGGAGGTCTCGAACGCCTGAGGGAAACACGCTGCAATTAGTTAATATACAAGTTTTTAAGTTCATATCCCCCGCCTCCTAATTTGAAATGATTATAAATTAGGAATTAAAATACTTTTTTTCTTGATTATGTAAATTTTAATTATATATTTGCGTATTCAAATACCGAAATATTAAAATAGGATTGAGTACATTCATTCACATATCGGAAGCCTCCACCATCGCCCTTCACAGCCTGGCGCTTATCGCCCGCTCGAAAGAGAAGCTGAATGCGGTCAAGCTGGCCGAGATCACGCTTTTTTCAAGGAACCACCTTTCCAAGGTGCTACACATCCTGGTCAAGCACAATTACCTGACCTCGCTTAGGGGTCCCCACGGTGGTTTTGCCCTGAAGCGTGACCCGAAGGGCATCAGCCTGCTTGAGATCTATGAGCTGATGGAGGGGGAGCTTGAGAGTTTCCAGTGTGCCATCACCTGCAACGACTGCTATTTCGACGAGTGCCTGTTCGGGAACCATCCCCACCGGTTTTCGGGCGAGTTCAGGGACTATCTGCAGGGGAAAAGCATATTTGATTTTAACATAAAACATTCGCAATGAAAAGGGAAATTATCGTCATCGACGAAGAGAAATGCAACGGATGCGGCCTGTGTGTGCCGGAATGCCATGAAGGGGCCCTTCAGATCATCGACAACAAGGCCCGCCTGGTCAGCGACCTCTTCTGCGACGGCCTGGGCGCCTGCATCGGCCATTGCCCGGAAGGGGCCCTCACCATCGAGGAGCGGGAGGCCGAACCCTACGATGAGGTAAAAGTGATGGAGATCATGGTCGCCAAGGGTGAGAACACGATCCGGGCGCACCTGGATCACCTGAAGGACCATGGCGAGCATGTGTTCCTGCAGCAGGGCCTGGAGTACCTCGAGCAGGCCGGGTTCGAAATGGACCTTTCCAATTACCGCGTCGGTGAGCCGGACACCAGGCAGATCGTGGAAGAGCTCTTCGGCCCGAAAGCGGCATCCGGTGTGCCTCACTCCGGGCCGACAGGAGGGTGTCCAGGCTCCATGGCCCGCGAATTCCAGGTGGATGAAAGCCAGGTGGAAGAGGCGGGGCGGCAGGCCGCCGAACAGGTGCGGTCGGAGCTCCGGCAATGGCCCGTGCAGCTGCACCTCCTCAATCCGCAGGCCAATTATTTCAGGAATGCGGATGTGATCCTCACCGCCGACTGCGTAGCCTACACGATGGGTGATTTTCACCGCAAGTTCTTGAAGGGCAGGAGCCTGGCCATCGCATGCCCCAAACTCGACAGCAACCTGGAAAGTTATGTGTCCAAGCTCACCTCGATGATCAACGATGCCCAGATCAACACCCTGACGGTGTTGCGCATGGAGGTTCCCTGCTGCGGCGGACTGGTGCAGATGGCCAGCATGGCCTCCCGGCAGGCCGGTCGCAAGGTGCCGCTGAAAGAGATCGTCGTGGGTGTTCAGGGGGATGTCCTGAGTGAGGAATGGTTATAGCCTGTTGTCATGTCGGAATACCTTAACAACATAAAAGAACGCAGGGAAAAGCTGCTGGAACTCGCGCTCGGGCTGCTGAAAGGGAAACGGCAGGCCGCGTTCGTCAGGCAGTTCGAAGCGGTATTGGAGGCCGTCACCCCGCGTGATGTCGTTTTTGTGGTCGACGGCATGGTCAGGTCGGGCGCGGACATGGAGGTGCTCAAAAAGGCGGTCAGCCAGGTCATCAACCTGATGTACCTCCCCCTGCAGCCTTCGGAGCGGAGGCGCTGGGATGAGATCCCGTTCCTTCATGACATGGTGTCGGAGAACATCGAAATGGAGCAGCGCATGAATGCGGTCAAGCAACTGGTGAAGACCGTCAACGTGAAGGGCATCAAACAAGACCAGCTGGATCACCTGAAGGGCGAGATACGCTCCAGGCTTCAGGCCCTTGCGCCTTTTGACAGGCATTACATCCGGAAGGAGAACATCCTCTTCCCCTACCTCGAGAAGGCCTGGCCCGATTTCCGCTGCCTGGGCGTGATGTGGTCCCTCCACGATGATGTCAGGGTCGCGCTGAAACTGCTGGATGAGTTGCTGGAGGATGAGCACATGGACATGGAGGAGTTCAACTATGCCATCGGCACCCTCTATTTTTCCGTCTTCCCCCTGATCTACCGCGAGGAGAACATCCTGTTCCCTGTCGCCGCCGCGGATCTGCCGGCACCGGCATGGGATGAGATGCAGGAGCAGGCCGGTGAGATCGGCCATGCTTTCATTTCCCCGTCTGGCATGGCTGTCCATGCAGGAACTGAAGCGCCGCATCGGGACGATCAGACCCGTCCTGCACCCCACGGAGCCTTAGACCTCGGCACGGGGCAGCTGGCCATCGACCAGCTCATCGGCGTCTTCGACCACCTGCCCGTCGACATCACCTTCGTGGATGACCGGGATGAGGTCAGGTACTTCAATAACCCCAGGAACAGGCATTTCCCGAGGAGCAAGGCCATCATAGGCCGGAAGGTGCAGAACTGCCATCCGCCCGAGAGCATCGACGTGGTCAACCGCATCGTGGAATCATTCCGCGACGGGAGCAGCGACTCCGAATCTTTCTGGATCCAAATGAAGGGACGCTTCATTCACATCCGGTATTTCGCGGTGAGAGAATCGGCAGGAAAATACCTGGGCACGCTGGAGGTGAGCCAGGACGTCACGGAGATCCGGTCGCTCAAAGGGGAGAAACGACTTCTTGATGAGGAAGGATAAGAACTTGAAACAGTATGTCAATATATAATTCAAAGAATATGGAATCAAAAGAATTCGCACCCGCCGCCATCATGAAATTCGATGAAAAGGTAAGCTACTCTCCCGAGGGGATCGTCAGCAAGCGGGTATTGCAAAAAGAGAAGGGGAACGTTTCCCTTTTCGCATTCGACAAGGGACAGCAGCTGAGCGAGCATTCCGCGCCCTTCGATGCCCTGGTCCAGGTGCTCGAAGGGGAGGCCGAGATCCGCATCGACGGCAGGCCATTCCTCCTGGTTGGAGGTGAATCGGTCATCATGCCTGCCAACATCCCACATGCGGTCGTTGCCATCGAGAAATTCAAGATGCTGCTCACCATGATCAAAAGCGAATAGCATGATCGCCATCCTGCAGCATGTGCCGTATGAATCGCCTGGCTGGATCCTCGACTGGATTGTCGGACGGGGAATTGACCACCGGCTGGTCGACCCTTTCAGGGGGCAATCGTTACCCGATCCGGAAGATATTCGCGGTCTCGTGGTCATGGGCGGTTCCATGAACGTCTACGAGGAGCACCTGCATCCCTGGCTGGCACAGGAGAAACAGCTCATCCGGGCATGCATCGACGACGGCAAAAAAGTGCTGGGCATCTGCCTGGGGGCCCAGCTGGTGGCAGCCTCCCTCGGGGCCAGGGTCCGGCGCAATGCCGCGCTGGAGGTCGGGTGGTTCCCGGTCGACATCAACCACAGCCGGCTGACGCCGTTCCTGGATGGGGTCTTCCCGGCCCGGTTCGCCACCTTCCACTGGCACGGCGACACATTTGAGGTGCCGGCCGGCGGGCGCGCTTTCGCCTCTTCCGAGGGGTGCACCAACCAGGGCTTCGTCCTGGGCCACCATGTCCTTGCCATGCAGTTCCACCCGGAGATCAAGGAGGAAGGGATCGAGGACCTGATCGCCAACGATGCCGACGACCTTCTTTCCGAATCGGTCTTCGTGCAGACAGCAGGGGAGATCAGGTCGGGCACGGCCCATATCGCGGAGAACAGGGAGATTCTGTTCAGGATCATGGATGCTTTCTTTAATGAAAGGGCAGGGGATGAATAAAAGGACCGAAAGGGAAAAACGGACGGTATCGCTGATGATCGGGATGCATTGCAGGCATAACCATCCGCATGGGAACGGCCTCTGCGAAGAATGTGCCGCCCTGCAGGAGTATGCGATGCGGAGGACCGAAGCCTGCCGGTTCGGCAGCGACAAGCCGGTCTGTTCGGCCTGCCCGGTCCATTGCTACAAGCCCGGCATGCGGGAGCGGATCCGCGGGGTGATGCGCTACGCGGGCCCGCGCATGATATGGCATCATCCCGGGCTGGCCGTGCTGCATCTCATCGACAAAAGGCGGGATGCACGAATGGAAACGAAATATAAAAAATACGTCAACCATGAGCGAACTAATCAATAATTCAGAGAAAAGAAAAGAGCTGCTGAAGCACATGATCCTTCAGCTGCACCAGGGGGAGGCTCCGGACGTGGTCAGGGACCAGCTGGTCCGCCTCATGCAGAAAATACCCTACGGCGAGGTCGTGGAGGTGGAACAGGCGCTGATCGCCGAGGGTGTCCTTTCCGATGAGGAGGTCCTGAAGTTCTGCGACCTGCATACCCAGGCCCTGGAAGGCCACATCGACCAGGCAGGCGCCAAAGAGGTGCCGGAAGGCCACCCGGTGGATGTCTTCATACAGGAGAACAGGGAACTCAAAAGAGTCATCGCCGCGTGCGATGAGCTGTACAGGACACTTGCAGGAACCGACCCTGCCAGGGATGCATCCGAAGATATCCTGGCCCTGCGGAAGCACTTCAATGCCCTGACGGATGTCGACAAGCATTACCAGCGCAAGGAGAACCTCCTGTTCCCCTTCCTGGAGAAACTGGACATCACCGGTCCGCCGAAGGTGATGTGGGGCAAGCACGACGAGGTGCGCGACATGCTGAAGGGGGCCATCGAGGCCCTGGCGGTGGAGGGAGCCGTTACAGCAGGGGATGCGTCGGCCGTGGCCGAACTCCTTCTCAGGCCGGCCACCAATGCCATCGCCGACATGACCATGAAAGAGGAGGAGATCCTCTTCCCCATGTCGATGGACAAGCTGACCGATGCCGACTGGTACGACATCGCCCTCCAGACGGCCGAGATCGGCTATTGCCTCTATGACCCCCAGGTCGAATGGAAGCCGATGGGCATCGACCTCACCCGCATGGTGAAGAAAGAAAAGGAACAGGTCAGCCTCCCCTCGGGCAGTTTCTCCAACGAGGAGCTGCTGGCCATCCTCAACACCCTCCCCATCGACATGACATTTGTCGACAGGAACGACAAGGTCAGGTATTTTTCCCAGGGGAAGGAGCGCATTTTCCAGCGCAACCGTGCCATCCTGAACCGCGATGTACGCATGTGCCACCCGCCCTCGTCGGTGCACATCGTCGACCAGATCGTGGAGGATTTCAGGAGCGGCCGGCAGGACAGCGCGCCGTTCTGGATACAGATGGGCGGCAAGTTCATCCACATCGAATATTTCGCCCTGCGCGACGAACACGGCAACTACCTCGGCACCCTGGAGGTGTCGCAGGACCTGAGCGCGAAGCGTGCCCTGGAGGGGGAGCGGAGGATACTTTCGTATGGGGGGAAGGGGGTGGAGTAGTGGCAGTAGCAGTGGCAGTAGCAGTAGCAGTAGCAGTGGCAGTAGGCAGTTGGCAGTAGGCAGTTGGCAGGAGGACCGGTGCCCGGAATTGAACCTTAAACTTTGAACTTTGAACATTCAACTTTGCACAACATGAGATCAGAACTCATCATAACACCAAGAACAAAAGTTGCCGAGTTGCTGGAGGCCTATCCGGAGCTGGAGGATGTGCTCATCGACCTGGCGCCGGCATTCAAAAAACTGAAGAATCC
>CAYLTG010000007.1:16454-18821 GCA_964386225.1 uncultured Bacteroidales bacterium | reverse complement strand
AGCTGGAGGATGTGCTCATCGACCTGGCGCCGGCATTCAAAAAACTGAAGAATCCCCTGCTGCGGAAGACGATCGCGCGGGTCACCTCCCTGCAGCAGGCAGCGTCGGTGGGCGAGGTGCCGGTGGAGGTGATCGTCAACAAGCTCCGCGGCATCGTCGGACAGCAGGAACTGCAGGACCTGGAAGGAGGGGGAGACTACAGGGGAGACCGGCCGGAATGGTTCGACCCCTCCAGGATCACCCTCACCCTCGACGCCAGGGAGATGATCGCATCGGGCGGGCATCCTGTTTCCAAAGTGCTGGCCGACCTGCATGACTTTGAAGCGGGCGACATCTATGCGTTGGTCACTCCGTTCCTGCCGGCACCGCTCATCGACAAGGTGAAGGGGATCGGATTTGAAACCTGGACGGTCAGGGAATCGGACAGCCTGTTCAGGAGTTACTTCCGCAAATAAGTGCCGGGAAAAGGGCGGGGATGGCAAAGGGTCTGAAAAAGGGCCGGCGGCGATTGCGGGGATGGCACAAATGGCCGTCCATCGTCCTTCTGGTCTTCGTGATCGTATTCGCAGCCAGCGGCGTCGTCATGAACCACCGGTCGCTTTTCTCCGGTGTGGACATCCCCCGGCGTCACCTCCTTCCGGAATACCGCTATGCCAGCTGGAACAATGCCGCGGTGCGCGGCGGATGCGCCCTGGGTGGCGACAGCCTGCTGGTGTACGGCAACATAGGGGTTTGGCTCACGGACACCACGTTCGCGTCGTTCAGGGACATGAACGACGGCTTCCCCGGCGGCATCGACAACCGGAAGATCTTCAAGGTCATCAGGACGCAGGACGGCGATGTGCTGGCCGGCACCCTTTTCGGCCTTTGGCGATACAGCGGGGCTTCCAGCCGATGGGCTCCCTTGTCGGTCCCGGGAGCGGAAGGGGAGGTGGTGGACATCATCGAAGGAAAGGATGGCCAGGTGCTGGTCATGACCCGGTCCCGCCTGTTCAGGATGGACGGGACCGGAAGCGATCCTGTGTTCACGCAGGCGGAGTTGCCCGCTCCCGCCGGCTACCTCGACCGGGCAAGCCTCTTCAAAACCCTGTGGGTCATCCACAGCGGCGAGATCGCAGGCCTGACCGGCAAACTTGCCGTCGACCTGATGGGGCTCATCTTCATCTTCCTGGGCATCTCCGGTATCGTCTACTGGCTATTCCCCAAATGGATGAAACGAAGGAAGGCCGATGACAAGGGGATCAGGAAGATCGCCCGTGTCAACAATTTTTCCGTGAAGTGGCACAACCGGATCGGTATCTGGGCCGTGGCATTCATGACCGTGACCACCATCACCGGTATGTTCCTCCGCCCGCCCCTCCTCATTGCCATTGCGAATGCACAGGTGGGGAAGATCCCCTTTACGGTGCTCGACAGCCCCAATCCCTGGCACGACCAGCTCAGGAGGATCATGTACGATCCGCAGCGGGAGGCCTACCTGGTCGGTACCAACAGGGGTATCTACCATGCGGAACCGGGCTTTGACCGGCCCCTGCTGCCCTTCCCCGGTCAGCCGCCGCTGAGCGTCATGGGCATCAACGTGTTCGAGCGGACGGGTGCTGGCGACTACCTCGTGGGATCCTTCAACGGCCTCTTCCTTTGGAACCCTTACCAGGGGTGGATGATCGACTATTTCTCGCCGGGGAGTGCGGTGGTGAACGACCCGTCGGGGCCGCCGCTGAGCGACAACATGATCGCAGGGGCCATGGAGGTGGGGATAGGCAACCTGTATGTGTTCGATTACAACCGGGGCCTGGTCGCCGGCCGGGGAAGCAGGCCTTTTCCGCCCATGCCGGAGGAGGTTGTCGACAAAAGCCCCATGTCGCTCTGGAACCTGGCCCTGGAATTCCATACGGGACGGTACTACTCCTTCCTGTTCGGCAACCTCTATATCCTTTTCATCCCCCTGTTCGGGATCGCCATGCTGGTGATCCTTGTCACCGGGTCATTGCTGTGGTGGAGAAGATTTAAAAGAAAAAGGGCATGAGTCCAATTTAGATGACTTCTAAATTAAGCGGTTCATCCAAAATATTTCGAGCAGGATTCCTAGATTTAACATGTAACACATAATTTTGCGATAAATAGTAATTAATTACCAAATATATTATATATGGAAAGATCGATATTCTTTATCCTCCTGATGACGGCTTTCACTTTCACGGCGAGTTGCCTATCCGGGCAGGAGGTTGTGGTCAGCGGACAGGTGAAGCCGCGTTACGAGATGCGGCACGGGTTCGGGACGCTGATCCCGGACGGGGCGCAGGCCTCCAATTTCATCTCCCAGCGCACCCGGCTCAATTTCGGCTATTCGGACGAACTCTTCAGGAT
>CAYLTG010000007.1:10616-16354 GCA_964386225.1 uncultured Bacteroidales bacterium | reverse complement strand
GGAAAAGGTCGCCTACAGCCAGACCATGGGCTTCCGGCTGACATACACGAAGAGGAAGCTGGCCGCCAATGGCGCCTTTTATTACCAGGCAGGCAAAACGGATGCCGACACCTCGGGCGACGGAATCGCCGAGTCGACCCGCAAGATCGGGGCGCTCTATTTTGCCCTCGATGCGGCCTTCCTGATCAGCCCCCGGTTTTCAGTTGGCGCGGGCGTTGAATACTTTTCCGGCAACAGCATGAAGGATCCTTCGGATAAGGATCAGGCCTTCAAACCCTTCTACGGCACCAACCACAAGTTCAACGGCCTGATGGATTATTTCTATGTGGGAAACCACATGAACTCGGTGGGGCTGCTCGACCTGTACATCCCGCTTAAATATAAGAAGGACAAAGTTTCCGTGGTCGTTTCCACCCACTTTTTCCAGAGCACCGGCGACATTTATGGTCCGGGGAACGACGGGGCCATGACCGATTTCAGCAACGGGCTGGGTACGGAGGTGGATCTCACCATTGACTATGCCATCGCCCCCCATGCCGTGATCAGCGCCGGTTACTCGCAGATGATCGCCACGGAGTCGATGCAGGTGATCAAAGGCGGCAACCACGAGAACATGAACAACTGGGCCTGGGTGATGCTCGATTTCACCCCCACCTTATTCAAATCCGGCAAGTGATGGCAAAGCTGATCAATATGTTACTTCCCCCTCCGCAGTGGCAGTTGCCCGTGATCATTCTGTTGGGTATCCTGGTTGGGCTGGGATTGTTCATCTTCCGCATTTCGAATGCGGCATCCTACCTTTCCGACGACCCCCGGACCTGCGTCAACTGCCACGTGATGAACCCGCAGTATGCCACCTGGGCCCACAGCGCCCACCGCGAGGTGGCCAACTGCAACGACTGCCATGTGCCGCACGACAATGTGTTCCGCAAGTACTTGTTCAAGGCCCAGGATGGTCTGCGGCACGCCACGATCTTCACCATGCGGGCAGAGCCCCAGGTGATCTTCATCAAGGAGGCAGGCAGGCAGGTGGTACAGGAGAACTGCATCCGGTGCCATGAGAGATTGCTCACTGAAAATGCCGGCATTGCGCGCTTCGAGGTTTCCCGCCATTACCGCATGGAGCGTCCGTGCATCGAATGCCACAGGGAAACGCCCCACGGACGGGTCAACAGCCTCGCCTCGGTCCCGCATGCAAGGATCCCCGAGCTCAGGGACGTTGTTCCCGCCTGGCTGAAGAAAATGATGAAATCAAACGAACAATAATTACTGCAATGAACAGAAAAACAAGAAACTGGTTGCTTTTTATCGCCACCATCGTGGCGGTTTTCTTCCTGGGCCTGCTGGCCTCCTCCATCGTCGAGCGGCGTGCCGAAACGGCCTATGTTTACAAGCCGCAGGTGAAGATCGACGAGTGGGAGCCCCGGAACGAGGTCTGGGGCAAGAATTATCCGAAAGAATACCAATCCTACATGAAGAACGACGAATCCGACTTCAAGAGCAAGTACAATGGCAACGCCATGATCGACATGCTGGAGGTCGATCCCCGGCTTGTAGTCCTGTGGGCGGGCTATGGCTTCTCCAAGGATTACAACCAGGGCCGCGGGCATACCTATGCAGTGAAGGACGTGGTGAACACCCTGCGGACCGGGGGACCCACCAGCGACAAGGACGGGCCGATGCCTTCCACCTGCTGGACCTGCAAATCGCCCGACGTGCCCCGCATGATGAACATGGAAGGCATTGCCGAGTTTTACAAAGGCAGTTGGTCGCGCCTGGGGCCCGAGATCGTCAACCCCATCGGCTGCGCCGACTGCCATGACCCCGAGACCATGAACCTGAGGATCACACGGCCCGCGCTCATCGAAGCGTTTGACCGGATGGGCCAGGACATCACCAAGGCATCGCACCAGGAGATGCGGTCGCTGGTCTGCGCCCAGTGTCATGTGGAGTACTACTTCAACAAGAAGACGGCGGAAGGGGCCAACTACCTCACCTTCCCATGGGACAACGGCTTTACGGCCGAGGCCATGGAGGCGTACTATGACAACCTGGAGTTCTCCGACTGGACGCACGGTCTCAGCAAGGCGCCCATGCTGAAAGCGCAACACCCGGGCTACGAGACCTACATCACCGGGGTGCATGCCGCCCGCGGCGTCTCGTGCGCCGATTGCCACATGCCCTACATCTCGGAGGGAGGGCAGAAGTACACCGACCACCACATCCAGAGCCCGCTCAACAATGTGGCCAACTCATGTCAGGTGTGCCACCGGCAGGAAACGGCCCAGCTCCTGAAGGATGTGTTCGAGCGGCAGGACAAGATCATCGAGAACCGCGACCACCTGGAGGAACTGCTGGTCAGGGCGCATGTGGAGGCTAAAAAAGCCTGGGACCTGGGGGCCACCGAGGAGCAGATGAAGGACATCCTCACCGACATCCGCCATGCGCAGTGGCGCTGGGACTACGCCGCCGCCGCACATGGTGCATCATTCCACTCGCCCGTTGAGATCGGCCGCACCATCAGCTCGGGCATCGCCACCGCCCAGGAGGCCCGGATCAAGCTCGCCCGCCTGTTCGCTCAACTCGGCTTCTATGAGGAGGTGCCCTATCCCGACATCACCACCAAGGCGAAAGCCCAGGAATTCATCGGGTTGCCAGCAGATAAGTTGAAAGAGGAGAAAGAGACCTTCAAACAGAACCTGCTGCCCAAATGGATGGAAGAGGCGAAGAAGCGTGAAGATGGGTGGGGAGTCGGTTATAATTGAGCGATTTATAGACTGACCGGTTTAACGATTTGTGATTTTTATAGCGAATTGGATAAGCCTCCGGGGACCCGGGGGCTTAATTTTTATTAGCTTTGTGATTACCATCATCGAAAATGAAAAGCAACATCGGCCTCTTTTTCGGTTCCTTCAACCCCATCCACATCGGCCACATGGTGATCGCCAACTGGTTCGTGGAATACACCGACCTGGACAGGGTGTGGTTCGTGGTGAGCCCGCAGAACCCGTTCAAACAGAAGAAGTCGCTTCTGGATGACCACCACCGGCTGGCCCTGGTAAGGCAGGCCATCGAGGACGACCCCCGGTTCTGGGTCACCGACATCGAGTTCAAGATGCCCAAACCATCCTACACCATCGATACGCTGACCTACCTGCAGGAGAAATACCCCGATCACAACTTCGTCCTCCTGGCGGGCTCCGACCAGCTGCCCACGTTCGACAAATGGAAGAACCCGGACCAGATCCTGGAACAGTACAAGCTGTATGTCTATACCAGGCCCGGGTATGCCGGCAGCAAATACGACAGCCATCCCGGCGTGAGGATCTTCGATGCCCCGCAGATGGAGATCTCGTCCACCTTCATCCGCAAGTCGGTGCAGGAGGGGAAGGACATGCGGTACATGTTGCCTGAGAAGGTGTGGAGGTACATGCAGGAGATGCATTTTTATGAATAATGATCTGACCGGCGACTAACGTCACCGGAGGATGATGGCATCCCTACGGGATTCCCAAATGATTCGAACCGTTCATGCGTTTCTGTAGAGTATCATCCCTACGGGATTTCATGATGATAGGAAACGTATATGTGTTTCTCCAGGGTGTCATCACCATGGGATTTCCGGATGATAAAAAACCTTGGCCTGATTCTGCAGGTTGTAAATACAATGGGATGTCGAAATGATATGGAATGCTTTCACAGTTCTGTCAGGAGGCATCCCTTGGGGATTTTCCGGTTCCATTGTTTTTTTCCGAGTAATTATTTGCCGATAATGGGTTTATGAAAAAACCAGAAGTGGAAATGCTTGCGGGTAGATTATTTTCCCAAGGGGAATTCGGTTTTGATATGCTGCAATCCATGGTTGGATTGAATTCAAGCAGAAGGGTAACTTCACATACCACGCTTTGCTATTTCTGCTACTGCCGGAGGCAGGACACCCTCAGGCAAGGGACGTCAGTTTTTGCAGGGTGTCATCACCATGGGATTTCCGGATAATAAAAAACCTTGGCCTGATTCTGTAGGTTGTAAATACAATGGGATGTCGAAATGATATGGAATGCTTTCACAGTTCTGTCAGGAGGCATCCCTTGGGGATTTTCCGGTTCCATTGTTTTTTTCCGAGTAATTATTTGCCGATAATGGGTTTATGAAAAAACCAGAAGTGGAAATGCTTGCGGGTAGATTATTTTCCCAAGGGGAATTCGGTTTTGATATGCTGCAATCCATGGTTGGATTGAATTCAAGCAGAAGGGTAACTTCACATACCACGCTTTGCTATTTCTGCTACTGCCGGAGGCAGGACACCCTCAGGCAAGGGACGTCAGTCCCGGAAACGGGGTACGGATCAATTTCCATAGTTCCGTAGGAACGACACCGTCAGTCGAAGAAATCAAATAGATATTCGTCATTATATTCAATATTGTATTGTCGGAGCAATGATTCATATTCATATTTGAACCGGTCCTTTTTGTGGTGTTCCTTTTGGTTCTCAATGTATCGGGTGATCTGGTCAAGGGCATGGTGGTCAACCGAAAAAATGCCACTGCCCGCCTGCCAGCTGAACCGGAACGGCAGGAGCTTATTGTCATTGATCCATTTTGAGGAATTGGCCTTGACGACCTGTATCAGTTTCGAAGGGGTGATCGTCGGCCTCATCCTGACAAGAAGGTGGCAATGGTCTGGCATCCCATTGATGGCAATGATCTGTTGGTCCATATTGATTACGATGCCACCAATATAGTGATAGAGTGCTTCTTCAAATTCTGGCCTGATGAGGGCCTCCCGGTATTTGGGCGAAAAAACATAATGAAGATAAATCTTCGAATAGGTGTTTGCCATAGATTTGATTCTGGTTATCTGATAGTCAAAATTACAGATCAAAATTGGCGACCGGACTTTGTTGAGAACTTATTGCAGCTTTGATTTCAAATTAATGATCACAGCAAAATGTATCATCCCTACGGGATTTATCAATTCGGTATTGCATGATATTTTGTGGATGATTTCATCCCTACGGGATTTTTGAGCGGGCATAGCTTCAGCAGATCTGGCATACGCAGGCTATTTCCAAGCGGGTAATGTGGATCCCCATACGGACAAAGTTATCTGCAATTCCAACGCTCCGGTGGAGTGATACAAAGGTATTCCAATAGATCTGCCATTATCATTTCAGGGCTATTACTTGGTTTGTAATTACCTGAAACTGCCGGAGGCAGGACACCCACGAGGCGGAGGACGTCAGTCCCGCCGCCCGCGATAACGGATTGTTTTAAAGTTCCGTAGGAACGGCACCTTGAAAATTGATCATTTTACCCGGCGAAGAATCAAAAGCCAAATCAATGGATAACGATCTTGCAGGTTTCCTGCCATCCATTGGCTTCCAAAGTGATCAGGTAGACCCCCGGCGGCTTCCCGGAGAGGTCGATAAGGATGTTCTCTTCATTTTCACTGCAGGACAGGACCTCTTCCCCTTGGATGGTATGCACCATTATCCGGCATGGATGGGACGGCTCATTCTTCAGTATTAAATGAAAAAGGCCCTTCGAAGGGTTGGGATAAACTCGAAAGGTGGTCGGTTCGATCAAGCGATCCGATCCCGACGGCAGTTCCCCGGAACTGGCAAAGAAAATATTAAACGGGTAATCCCCAGGCAGGGTTTGATTCTGAAATTTTATCACCTCCTCATAAACACCACCAATAAGAAAACCGGAACCACAAGTACTTACAAGACCCCGGTC
>CAYLTG010000007.1:0-10516 GCA_964386225.1 uncultured Bacteroidales bacterium | reverse complement strand
ACGATGGTTTCGTTGGTGATCTCATTCACCTTGACGGGCAAATGATTGTGACCCTTGCTGTCCAGGTATCTGAGCCATTGCGGCTGGCCGTGCTTGTCCATTTTTACCAGCAGGTTGTTATGGCTCGCAATGGGTTCCGGGGGGATGTACAGGGTGTCGCCGTAAAAAAGGGTGTCCTTGATGTCACACGCAAAGAAAATATCCCCCTGCCCGCTGACGTCACTGTCGAAGAGATTTCCATATGAAGGGGAGTGAAATGTGGTGATCCAGTTCTCGTCGATGATGTTCGGCGGATGCACGGGACCGCCGCCGTTCCCGGTCTTGAACAGTTTCCCGTCCGCAGTGACGGCATAGCCGGTCAGTTCATCCAGGAACTGGAACCCCCAGATCTTATCATCACCGAATAAAACGGGTGTCCAGGTATTTCCCTGGTCCTCTGTCCTCAGGACCCGTTCGTTCAACAATGCAAACCCGGTACCTTCGGACAGGAACTGGATTTGATTGATTTCGAAATAAGAAGCGGGGCTTTGGAACGTCCAGGTGTCCCCACCGTCCAGGGTCTTGTAGATGTTGGAATGGTAGTCGATGCAAAACCCTGTCAGGTTATCGGTCATGCTGATGGAACGGAATCCCGGGTCTTCCTGCAATACAAGCGTATCCCAGGTGTTCCCTTTGTCATATGTCCTGAAGATCCCATGGTCCCCGGCTGCCAGGAGGGTGTCCTCGCCGAATTTTGCAAAATCCCAGAGCTTCCCGAATTCATATTGGGTCCAGTTCTCTCCTCCGTCCGTGGTATAACCTTTCTGGACAAAGCCATGATCCTTGTCCAGGAATGCCAGGTCGTATTGGTCAATGGGAAGGAAAGACCAGCCATACTGTTCCCAGCTGACACCGCCATTAAATGTCCTCCACAGAATCCCGTCCTGGCCGGTGGCGTAGCCTGTGTCCGCAGTGATGAAGTCCATGACCCGGGGCATGTAGGATCCATAGCCCCCCCAGTGAACGGTGTCCCAGGTCATGCCCCCGTCGGTGGTTTTGAGGATCGCGCCACTGTAGCCGGGAATGTTCAGCCCTGCAATGAATCCGGTATCCGCATTGAAGAAGCAGAGACCGGCGAGGTAGAAATCCTTGTCATCGAAGACGGTGGACCATTGCCCCTTTCCGCAAAGCGAGGAAAACATGACAAGGAAAACCAGGATGAACCTCTTGAACGACATGATCTGCAATAAAAGTAATTGTCATGTTAAAGATATTAACTATTCAGGAAAGAACCGGGAACCAATTCAGAATTCAGAGATATGGTCCACTTCGGGTGATGTGATTCATGGAGCTCAAATCTCTTCCTGTAGCTGTTTGTTAACAGGGCCCTAAAGAAGAGGATAAACCTGTTTTCCCCTCACCGGATTAAAAGCTCAATCAATGGATCACGATCTTGCAGGATTCCTGTCCAAAATCTGAACGAATGGTAATGATGTAAGCACCGGGTGCTTCTCCGCTGAGGTCCAGGGTGATCCTTTCATCCATCGTGGAAATGGTGTAAATTTCTTCACCTTCCAGGGTATGGACCCTGATCGATTTTGGAATCCCTTTTGCCGAGTAATCATCAATTACGAATATCCCATGTGACGGGTTCGGGGATACCCTGAACGTTGTCGGCTCAGGCTGTGTTCCATATCCCCCGGGCATTTCCCCGCAACTGGCGATGAAGAAGTTTGTTTCATAATCTCCCGGGAGTATCAGGTCAAGGAAGTGGATCTCGGGTTTATAGGTCCCATTGATGAAAAAGGACGAACCGAACGCATTCACCTTGCCCGGGTAAGGAGTGCCCACCCAACTGTCCTTGATGTTCCAGGTATGGTAGAGCGCTTCAAGATCTCCCTCCGCGCTGTAATCTATGAAGTACTGATCGTTGTCCCCATAGGAAACAATGCTGTCATCATCAAAAATTAATTTTCCGGCAAAGTCACCGGTGATCAACATGTGGTTTTCATTCGTTACGTCCAGTGATATCCTTGTAGTTCCTTTCCCAAAGGTGTCCAGGAATAATAATTCCCCATCGGTGGAAAGCCGTGAGGCAAAAGAAGGACCACCCCATGGATCGGTATATCCTGCCAAGAAAATACTATTGTCAGTTCCAACATTAAGCTCAAGTATTTGGGCGGGAGTTCCGGCTTGTTCCAGGTTGTAATTCCATTGAAAGGACAGGTTGCTGTCGAGCTTAATGATATCCCCGGGAAGCGATGTGCCATCCGGGTGGATCGTGTCTTCATTAATAACTACAAACCCATAGATATTTGCTGAAATAATAATATTTAAATATTGGTCGACGGTAATCCCGGTAGGGTGCATTTTCCCTTCTGCTGCCTTGCTGAAACCGATGACAGACCCATCTTCCCGGAGCCTCAGGATATACAGCCCATAGCCCTGTGAAGTCAGAACAACATCCTGAAATGAGATCGTTTGCCAAAACTCCCCTGTAATATAGATGTCACCGTTATCATGTATGTAGAACTCATTATAATTTGACATGGGATCGGTTTCACTAAACTCCTCTTCCCAGGTTAGATCCCCCTGTTGATCAAAAGACATGATATGTGTATTTATCCCATTATCCATGAAAACTGTTACAATCTCACCCGAAACCGGATTTACCCCAACAGGAATATTGATGGGGAAACTTGAAGAGGGCTTGGACCAAATGTATTTCACCCATTCCGGGTTGCCTTCCTTGCTTACCTTGCCGAGGATCAGATTGTAGTTCGATAGAGAATCCGGGGGTGCGAAGAAGGTATCACCCGTAAACAGTGTGTCCCATACCTCGGCTGTGAAGAACACATCCCCGTCGCCGTTGTTGTCGCTGTCGAAAATGCGCCCCCAGCTGTTGGAATGAAAGGTAGTGACCCAGTTAGCATCCATCGGGCAGGGAGGTGGGGTTGACCCTCCCGCATTGGTTGTTTTACAGATCTTTCCGTCTGCTGTAACTGCATATGCCGTCTCGCTTCCGATGAACTGGTAGCCCCAGATCTGGTCCGTGCAGAACAGTTCGGGCGTCCACGTGGCCCCTTCGTCCTCAGTCCTGAGGATCCGGGGCACATCGGTCTGATTGAAGGAGGCATACCCGAGTCCTTCGCTGACGAACCGGATCCGGTCGAGCTCGAAAAAGGAGGCGGCATTGACCAATGACCAGGTTTCGCCACCATCCATGGTCTTGTAAAGATTTGACAGGTTGTCGATACAGTAACCGGTAAGGTTGTCGGTCATGCTGACCGACTCAAAGCTGATACCCTCGATGGACAGAACCGTGTCCCAGGTCGCACCCAGGTCGTGTGTCCTGTAAATGCCTTCGTCACCTGCTGCCAGCAAAGCTCCTGCGTCGATCTTTGCGAACTCGGTATGGAACCCGAACCCGAGGCCCGTCCAGCTAAAGCCCCCGTCGGTGGTGTAGGCGTAATCGACGAACCCCACCTTCGAATTCAGGAAGCAAACATTGTATATGTCGATCGGTGTCCAGGCGTGGCTGTATAGCTCCCAGTTCTCCCCTCCGTCGAAGGTCCGCCACAGCCAGCCGTCCTGGCCGGCAGCATAGCCCGTATCGGGGCTGATGAAATCGAGCACTCGTGGTACCACTATCCCAATCTCCCCGATGTACACTGTATCCCAGCTGGCTCCTCCATTTTTGGTTTTCAGGATGATTCCTCTGTACTGATCAATATCCTCACCGGCAACAAAACCGGTGTCCGCATTCAGGAAATAGGTCCCTGCCAGCCAGAAATCCTTATTGTCCAGGACAGTTGACCATTGTCCAATGGCAAGGATGGTGAAAAATGAGCAGGTGAAAACCAGGATGAACCTCTTGAATGACATGATCGGCAATTGATGCAAGCGTGATGCTAAAGATATGAAATTTTTCAGGGGAGCCCGGTCAGCAATGTAGAATCAATAAAAATACCTCAGGATGGATAATGGGAACGAAAATAATTCATAAATTTGGATAGCGTTGAGGTGTGCAGGTCGATAATCTTGATATTCAGCATTTTAATATCTCTAAATCGGTTTAGCCAGATTGTCCCCCATGAAAAAGGTCTCCCTTCAGGACATTGCCAGCCAGCTGAATGTATCCAAGTCGCTGGTATCCTCTGTATTGAACGGCAAGGGAGATGACCGGGGCATCCACCCCGACACGCAGAAAAGGGTGCTGGCCAAAGCCCGGGAGCTCAGCTACAAGCCCCATTTCATTGCCCGGGGACTGAGGATGGGAAAGTCGCACACCCTGGGCCTCATCGTAGCCGACATCTCCAATAATTTCTATGCCCGCATCGCCAGGCGGGTGGAGCAGGTGGCCGGTGCCCATGGCTATCACTTAATTTACTGCAGCTCGGACGAGGACCCGGTCAAGGAGGTCGCGCTGATCGATATGCTGCGCGAGCGGCAGGTGGATGGACTCATCATTTCGACCACCCAGCAGAAATCGACTTTTTTCACCAGGCTCAAGAAGGAGGGATTCCCTTTTGTCCTGATCGACCGGAGGCTTCCCATGCTCAGGACGAACTATGTGGGTGTCGAGAACCGCGAGGGGGCCAGGCAGGCGACCGTGGAACTGGTCCGGAACGGCTACAGGAACATTGCCCTGTTGAAGATCTCCCCCGGATTCCTGAGCACGGTGAAGGAGCGGGAGCAAGGCTACCGGCAGGCCATGAGGGAAAGCGGCATCAGGGTTCACGGGCGATGGACGCGGGAGGTGGGATTTCACAGGCTGAAGCGGCAGGTCACGGAGTCTCTCGACGATCTTCTCCGCGGGCCTCATGCCATCCACGCGGTCTTCTCGGTGAACAACAGCATCACGGTATCGTGCCTGGAGTACTTCCACGATCACGGGATACGGATCCCTGAAGACATCGGCCTTATCAGCTTCGACGACATCGACCTGTTCCGGTTCAGCCAGCCGGGCATCTCGGCCATTGCCCAGCCCCTGGATGCCATCGGCGAGGAGGCGGTGAACATCCTCCTCCAGGAGATCGACGCCCCGGGGAGACCGGTGCCCCGGCAGCGGGTGTTGCCCGTGGACCTTATCCTGCGCGGATCCTGCGGCACGAATATGGCCCGGCCCCGTTTTGACGACAGGGCCGCGGAAAAGGACCTGGTGCAGGCATTTTTAATTTGAAACGACAATTCATACAATATGAGAAAAATCCTACTCTTCACATGTTTTGCCTTGCTGACCTTCCCGGTCCTGGCCCAGGAGCGGACGGTCACCGGAACGGTCACCTCGGCCGACGACGGCTCACTGCTGCCCGGGGTGTCGGTGTACATCAAAGGCACCACCCTGGGTACGGTGACCACCATCGACGGAGCCTATTCCCTCGGCGGCGTTTCGCCCTCCGATACACTGGTATTCAGTTATATAGGCTTCAATAGGCAAGAGGTGCCGGCCGGTTCGAAGGCTGTCATCGACATCAGGCTGACGGCCACCTCCCAGGAGATCGAAGGAGTGGTGGTCACGGCCCTTGGCATCAAGCGGGAGAAGCGCGAGGTGGGCTACACCATGCAGAGCTTCAAGGGGGATGAGATCCAGATCTCCAACGCCCCCAACGTGGGCGACGCCCTGGCCGGCCGCTCGGCGGGCGTGAACGTGGCCACCGCCAACGGCATCGAAGGGGGGACCACCCGCATCACCATCCGGGGGAACAGCAACATCACGGCCGACAACCAGCCCCTCATCGTGGTCGACGGCATCCCGCTCGAGAACGAGCCCGGCCTCACCGACGTCGGCCGCGGCGTCGACTGGGGGTCGGCCCTCAACAACATCAACCAGCAGGACATCGCCGACATGAGCATCCTCAAGGGACCGACCGCCTCGGCCCTTTATGGCTCCCGCGGTGCCAACGGCGTGATCCTCATCACCACCAAGCGGGGCTCCAAGAAGAAGGGGATCGGCGTCAACTACAACTACATCTATAAACTGATCCATCCCTACCGCTACCGCGACGTGCAGAACAAATACGGCGCCGGCGGCCCGCTGGCCCTCACCGAGCCGGTGTGGGAGACCGACGACAGCACCGGCATGTGGGTCTACCCGGCCAGCACCCACACCGACAACGGCCCCTACGGCCAGCCGACGGCCGAACTATTCGGCTATTACGGCACCGCGGTCTCCTGGGGGCCCGAGATGCTGGGGCAGGATGTCATCTGGTGGGACGGCAAGGTGCGGCAACTGACGCCGCAACCCGACAACCAGGAGCTGTTCTTCTCCGACGGCAACACCCAGACCCACAACCTGTCGTTCTCCGGTGCCGGGGAGATGGGCTCCATGCGGGTGTCCATCACCAGGCAGGACAACACCGCCATCGTGCCGGAGAGCGAATTCAGCCAGACCACCATCAACGTCGGGGCCCGCATCAACATCTCCGACCGGGTGAAGGCCGACCTGGCCACCAGCTACATCAAGTACAACCGGAAGAACAGCCCCATGCTCGGCGAGGACGGCAACTCCTTCAGCAAGGGCCTGCTCTACTCCTGGCCCCGCAGCTGGAAGGGGATCGAGCTGGAGGACTATGCCCTGGCCGACGGCACCCGCAACGAGTGGGGCGGCAACTACCCGTTCTGGTACATAACCCCGTACATCACCTGGAACCTTTACAACAATACCACGACCCTCGATCGAGACAAACTGATCGGTGCCTTCACCCTGATGTACGATGCCACCGACTGGCTCACCTTTATGGGCCGCGTGGGGCTCGACTTCACCCTCAACCAGTTCGAGAAACGCAACAACCCGACGGATGCGCTGGGACTGCTCAACGGCTTCTACGAGAACGAACTGGGCCGCGACGTGGTGAACAACAACGACTTCCTGGTCACCTTCCACAAGGAGGAGATCCTGGGCTCGAAGTTCAATGCCAAGCTGTCGTTCGGCGGCACCCAGTGGCAGCGCAGGAAGTACGGCCTCCGGGGCAAGTCCGGTACCTGGACCAACCCCTGGCTGTTCGCCATGCTCAACTACTCCGATGCGAACCAGATCACCTATGACAACCGGGAGTACCGCTTCGAGAAGGACATCAACTCGCTATACACCTTCCTGAATATCAGCTATGGCAGCTGGATCTTCCTGGAGGCCACCGGCCGGAACGACTGGTCGTCGACCCTGCCCCGGGATAACAACTCCTATTTCTATCCTTCGGTATCGCTCAGTTTCATTCCGACAGAGGCTTTCAACCTGGGCCTCAACTGGCTCAACTTCTGGAAGGTGCGGGGCGCCATCGCCGGCACGGCCATCGACGCCGACCCTTACCAGCTGGATTTCGTCTATAACCTCGGCAGTTTCGGCAACCAGCAGACCGCCACCTTGCCGGGCACCATCCCGCCCATCGAGCTTCAGCCACAGTTCGCCAACTCCTACGAGTTGGGAACCACGGTGGGTGTGTTCGACAACCGCCTCAACGCCGACTTCACCTGGTACTACATCAAGTCGGACAACCAGATCCTCTCGTCGCCGATCCCGGTCTCATCAGGTGCCCACCAGATCAAGATCAACAACGGGGTACTGGAGAACTACGGCTGGGAGCTCATCCTTGACGCCGTGATCCTGCAGAACAGCAATTTCGTCGTCACGACGGGCTTCAACATGAGCCGGAACAGGAACTACGTGGTGAGCCTCGGCGACGGGGCCGAGTCCATCGAGCTGGCCAGCATCTGGGGCCTCAACGGTCCGGCCATGGTGGTCCGCGAAGGGGAGGAGTACGGCACCATCGTAGGGTATGACTACATCTACCACGACAACGGGCAGCGCATTCTGAACGAGGCCGGGACACATTACCTCTATACCGAGAACCGGGTCCCCATCGGCAATGCCTCGCCCGATTTCCTGGGCGGCTGGCACACGCGGTTCAGCTGGAAAGGGTTCACCCTCCGCACCCTCGTCGACACCAAGTGGGGCGGCGACATCTACTGCGGCTCCTATGTGACCGGCCTGCAGACCGGCCAGAGCCCCGAGACGCTGACGGAACGCGATGGCGGAGGCCTGCCCTACACCGACCCCGACGGTGTCACCCGCAATGTGGGCGTGATCCTCGAGGGGGTCTATGAGAACGGCGAACCCAATGAAAAGGTGGTCCACTATTACCACAAGTACCTGCCCAATGCAGGTGGCTGGGGTCATTTCCTATCCACCCCGGGCATCGTGGAGAACACCTGGGTGAAGATGCGGGAGATCTCCCTCATCTACCAGTTCCCGCAGAAACTGGTGGAAAAGAGCAGGGTGTTCCAGGACCTTTCCATTTCCATCGTCGGAAGGGACCTTTTCTACATCTATACGACCCTGCCTGACAACATCAACCCCGAAGGGATCAATGGCGCCGGCAACGCGCAGGGGCTCGAATGGGCCTCCCTGCCCGGCGCACGGTCGTTCTCGTTTGGCGTAACCGCTTCATTTTAACAGAAAGAATCATGAAACACATGAAAGCACATATCAGCAGCGTGATCCCCAGGGCCATGATCTCGGCCATGGTACTCTGGGGTGTGATGAGCGCCTGCACCAAGGACTTCGAGGAGCTCAACAGGAATCCTTTCCAGCCCACGCAAACCGACATCGGCCCGCTGTTCAACGCCGTGGTCTCCTCCCTCCGGCTGGGCTGGAACGAGCAGTTCTACGTCCATAACGAGGTGCTGTACAAGCAGACCCAGCAGGCCGCCCTGACGGCGGAGGCCTGGTCGAACCTCAGCCTGGGCACCGAGGAGATCTGGTCCAACTACTACCAGGCCCTGGCCCATATCCGCGACATTGAAGGACGCA
Organism: uncultured Bacteroidales bacterium; assembly: GCA_964386225.1. Classification (GTDB taxonomy): domain Bacteria; phylum Bacteroidota; class Bacteroidia; order Bacteroidales; family JAADJA01; genus JAADJA01. The sequence continues at coordinate 1,728 of CAYLTG010000007.1, read as the reverse complement.
TCGCCGCGCTGGAGACGCAGCAGGACCCTGCAACACTTGCCAACCTCAAGGGCATGGTGAAGGTGGTGACGGCCTATAAGACCTTCCGGGTGACCGACCTGTTCGGCGACATGCCCTTCTTCGATGCCGGCAAGGGCTTCCAGGGAATCGAGTACCTCCGGCCCAAGTTCGACACCCAGGAGGAGATCTACAAGTTCCTGCTGGACGAGCTGAAGTGGGCGGCCGAGAACATCGATCCCTATGGCGACACCATCCCCGACAGGCCGTTCTACACCATCGATGAGTTCGATAACCTGCTCTACGGCGACATGGAGATGTGGATCAAGTTCGCCAACTCCCTGCGGCTGCGGCATGCCATGCGGATGGCCGACAAGGACCCCGTGTATGCAGGGGAGATCATCGGGGACATCATCAACAATAACCTGCCGGTGCTGGTGGGCTACAACCTCGACTCACCCGTGCTGGAGAACGTGAGCATGTGGCCCTCGCAGCAGAACTGGCTGCGGCAGAGCACCAGCTGGTCGTTCCGCGAGCACAAGAACCTCAGGATGGGATCGACGGTGTGGAAGCAGATCTCCACACACGACAGCCTCGACGGCAGCGGCATCTTCGACCCGCGTGCCTTCGTGTTCTTCGAGACCAACAACGAGGGGGAATGGGTGCCCTATCCCCAGATCCCCGATGCCGGCACCCCGCCGGCAGGCGGTATCCCCTACGGGACCCACCGCGATATCAACTACGCCATCAAGGGCGAGGATTGCATCTATTCCCCCTTCAACTACTACCTGACCCGTGACGAGGAGTATGTCCCCGAGGTGCTGATGACCGGTGCCGAAGTGCATTTCATCAAGGCAGAGGCCTATTTCAGGGGCATCGGGGTACCTGCCGATCCCAACCAGGTGCTCATGGAATATTTCTCCGCGGCGAGGGCTTCGGTCGATTTCTGGGACGACGTGATGGAAAACACCCCCATGTGGACCAACATCGATCCGGGGCATGGCAGCACCAGCGGCTTCAACGTGGCGAACCTCATTTTCCTGGTCGAGGATCAGCTGGGGCTCATCTACGCACAGCGATGGCTGGATGCCTTCCGGCAACCCTGGGAGGCCTATGCCCTGGCGCGAAGGACGAAACATACGCCACGCGAGGGGGACCCCATCAACCATTTCAGGCTTCCCTATCCGCCGTCGGAACTGGAGAACAACGCGGCCAACTGCGCAGAGGCCATCAGCCGGCAGGGCGGGGACGAGCCCCAGTTCCGGATCTGGTGGGTGCCGGATTAATGCGATGAAATGCTTTCATTAACAGATTAAATTCGATAACTTTATACACATCATTCACATTCTTAAACATCATCAACATGAAAAAACTCTACAGCGTCATCTTCTGGCTGCCCCTGTGCCTCCTGCTTGTGCAGCCTGCATCCCTGTATTCTCAAACCTGGCAATACCTGCATTTCGACAAGGTGGACGACTTTGTCAAACTTGACAATGCATCGCAGTACATCGTCAATGCAGGTGCCATTTCCATGACCGGCTGGTTCTACTGCGACGCCCTGGCCTATGGGCAGGGCATGATGGGCCTGAGGACCAGCGGAAACGGCTTTTACATGATCCAGTTGAACAACGGGCAGGTGGAGTGCCGCCTGGAGACGGGCAACGGTCTGTTCGAGTACGTGTCGCCGGTCAATTCCACCATTCCGCAGACCTGGCAGCACTGGGCCTGGGT
>CAYLTG010000006.1:13831-50610 GCA_964386225.1 uncultured Bacteroidales bacterium | reverse complement strand
CAGGCATAAATGGGATAATTATTATATATTATAATGCAAAATTAGGATAATTTTTATTTTTTCAGAATTATATTTCTAAAAATAAAGAGGTTGGGAAAAGTTAACCGTCCTTATCTCATTTTTTGCTGCAACAGTTTGATCTCCATCCCCGGTGCCCCTTCCGGCCGCTCCCGGAATCCCATTTTCCTGTAAAATGCTGATTTTCCCTTTACGCTGAAAAGCTGGATGTCGCGGATACTGTGTTCCCGGCATTTATCGACAAGCCTGTTGAGGATCGCCCCGCCCAGGCCCTGCCCTTGCCGGTCGGGGTGTACGATCAGGTCGAGGATGAGGGCATGCAGCACCCCGTCGCAGATCATCCGGCCGAAACCGACGAGCCTTTCACCCTCATAGGCCGAAAGGAAATACCAGCTGCTCCGGAGGGCTTGCATGAATTCATCCGGGGTGATGCGGTAATCGTTGTTCCATCCCGTGGTGAGGAAAAGTCCGAAGACCTCCTTTTCATCCGGGAGCTCGGTGCTGAATGCATACAGGGGTTCCATGGGCGGTAGCGCTTGTCCACATCCGAACAAAAGGTGTTCATATGGATGTACGAACGATTCATTTCAAATGTAGCAAACCTTTTTAAATTTCTGATAGTTAAAGTTTTTACAAAATCGGTACAGATTTGGAACTTCATGCCAAAAAAGGGAAATGTCGCATCGCAAACACATACAATACCTGGTGCTGGCCCTGCTCACCGCCTTCTTCCTCGGAAATTTCCGGACCTACATGGTGATGGGTGAATCGGACCTGCCCACGTTCGGGAGCGGCGACAAGGTGATCATCAACAGGTCGGCCTACGACATGACCATCCCCTTTACAAACCTGAAGTTCATGCCCTGGCGGTCGCCGGCGCGCGGCGACATGATCCTTTGCCGGCTGGAGAAGAAAAGCGTTGGCGATTTCTGGCTCAAACGCATCATCGGCATGCCGGGCGATACGGTCATGATCAAGGGGAACAAGGTATACATCAACAACATACCCCTGAAGTACGAGGTGCTGAGGAAAGAGAACCTGCCGGTGGCCCATGCCCGGGAGCTGGGCGACATCGTGGCCCTGGAAAGCGGCCTGGGGCTGGAACACACCGTCACCTATTCCAGGACCGAGAACATTGTTTCCAATTTCGGCCCGCTGGTGGTGGCCGAAAAGCATTATTTCGTGCTGGGCGACAACCGCTTCAACAGCCTCGACTCCCGCTTCCTGGGCCAGTTGCCCCGGCAGGACATCTTCGGGAAATACCTTTTTACAATTTACAGAAACAACTGAGCCATGACAACGGTTATCAAAACTTTGGAAAATACGGGCATTGAGACGATACACGCGGCTTTTGTCCGTGCATTCTCCGATTACCAGGTCGACATCAGCTACATGACCCGCGACGTGATCGAAAAACGGTTCATCAAGAACGGCTATCATCCCGAGCTCTCGGCCGGCCTCTTCGTGGACGGCGAGCTGGAAGGGTTCACCATCGTCGGGATCGGCCGCTTCAACGGGGGCCGGTCGGGATTCGACATCATGACAGGAATGTCAAGGGAATGCCGGGGAAAAGGCTATGCCAACAAAATGTTCGACCTGATCAAGACCAAAATGAAAGAGGAAGCCATCGATAATTTCTACCTGGAAGTGCTTCAGGAAAATGCGCCTGCCATCAAGGCCTATTCGAAGACGGGATTCAGGAAAATCCGCGGACTGAACTGCTACCAGCTGAATGTGGGCAAACTCAAACCGGCCAGGCACATCGAAACGGTGGTGTACCTCGACCGCTATGACAGGAGCATGGTCAACCGCTTCGTCCGCTTCCTCGACTGGGAACCTTCCTGGGAGAACCATTATGAATCCATCAAAAGGATCCCCGATGAGCTGGATGTGATCGTGGCCACGGCGTTTGAGAAACAGGTGGGCATCCTGGTCTATTACCCCACCCTGAAGTGGATCCTCAGCCTGGCCGTCGATCCCCTGTACAGGAGGAAAGGAGTGGCCACCGCCCTGCTGGAATACCTGGTCGACACCCTGCCGATCTTTGTGCGGGAGATCAAGGTGCTCAACGTGGACGACACGGACCTGGCCATGAACAGCTTCCTCAAGGCCTCCGGGTTCGGGCTGGTCACCCGGCAGTACGAGATGCGCATCGACCTGTGACCCTGCGCCATCCCGATAAAATGAATACCTTTGGTAACACGCCATGATCAAGCTGAAGATTCTCATCCGAAACATAAGCCGGCAAAAAGGATTTTATCTTTTGAACATCCTGGGCCTGTCGGTCGGCATTGCATGCAGCATCCTGATCTTTCTCTACGTCAGGTACGAGTTGAATTACGACCGGTACAGCCGGCATCACGACCGGATCTTCCGGATCGCCGTCGATGCGGTGGTGGGCAACACCGTGATCTACCAGACGGGCACCCCGGCACCGCTTCCCCGTGCCCTTTATGCGGAGTTCCCGGAGATCGAAATGGTGACCCGGGTCATCGACCGCTCCGAGGTCAAGACCCGCTTCGGGGACAGGGTCTTCAACGAGGACCGGGTTTTCCTGGTCGACTCCACCTTCCTGAAGATGTTCACCCTCCCCGTCACCAGGGGAAATCCGGAAACGGCGCTTAGCGAGCCCTTTTCGGTGGTCATTACGGAGTCGATGGCCGGTAAATATTTCGGCGGGGAAGACCCCCTCAATAAGGTCATGACCCTCGACGATGAGAACTACAAAGTGACGGCGGTGGTGCAGGATGTCCCGGAACAATCGCATTTCCACTTCGATTTCCTCCTGTCGCTGACCTCCTTCCAGGGTCTGTATGACCAGGAGAGCTGGTGGTGGAACAATTTCGCCTGTTACCTGCAGCTGCACCGGGGGACGGACCACTGGGCCCTGGAAGCCAAATTCCCCGACTTCATCGTCAAGTACTTCTTCGAGGGGATGGACTACGAGGAACTGATCGCCGGGGGCAATAAATGGGAATACTACCTGCAGCCGGTTACCAGCATTCACCTTGATTCCGATATCGCCGGTGAATTTGAACCCAACGGGAACAGGAAATACATCCGCATTTTCATGGTCGTGGCCATTTTCATCCTGGCCATGGCATGCATCAACTTCATGAACCTGAACACAGCCAAATCGGCACGCAGGGCGAAAGAGACGGGTATCCGGAAGGTGTCGGGGGCCACCCGCGGCGAACTCGTCATCCAATACCTTGCTGAGTCGGTCGTCATTGCCGTTTTCAGCACGTTGCTGGGCCTGGTGCTGGTGGAGACCCTGCTTCTGTTCTTCCAGGACTTCACCGGCAAAAACATACATGTTCCCTACCTTGAGGAACCATGGACCATCCCCGCCATCCTGTCGCTTGCCGTCATCACGGGCCTTCTGTCAGGATCCTATCCCGCTTTTGTGCTCTCTTCCTTCCAGCCTGTCAAGGTCCTGAAAGGAGGTTTCGCCAGGAACAGCAAAGGGGTCACCCTCAGGAACCTCCTGGTGGTGGTGCAGTTCTCCATATCGGTCTTCCTGATCATCGGCACCATCGTCATTTTCCGACAACTGCAAATGATCCGGAACAAGAACCTGGGATTCAACAAGGAGCATATCATCGTGATCAAGAACGCCTATGAGCTGGGTGACCGGTCAGCCGCCTTCAAGAGCGAGCTGCGCAACAATCCGGGCATCCTGGCCGTTGCCGGCTCGCACAAGATGCCGGGCATGCGCTTCAACAACATCGGCTTCGGCGCCGAAGGGATGGAGGACGGCTTCACGCTGAACCTCCTCTGCTGCGAGCCGGAATACATCGACGTGATGCGCTTCGAGATGGTGCATGGCCGGTTCTTCTCAAAGGAATACAAAACTGATACGGGGGCCATAGTCATCAATGAGGCCGCCCTGAAACTGATCGGCTGGAAGGACCCCATCGGCAAAAAGCTCGGCAACTTCATGGACGGCCGGAACGAATTCAGCCTTGTCGGGGTCGTCGGGAACTTTCACTATGAATCCATGCATGAGAAGGTGCGTCCGCAGGCCTTCATGTTCCTGGGCGGCGTCATCCCCTGGGAGGAGAGCTTCATATCGGTGCGGATCAAACCGGGAACGGAAAAGGAAGTGCTGAGATTCCTGGACCGCAAATGGGAGGAGTTCTCATCCGACCTGCCTTTCACCTTTTCCTTTTTCGACAAGGATTATGACGCCCTTTACAACAACGAGAAACAGACGGGCTCCCTGATGGTGGTCTTCAGCCTGCTGGCCATATTCATCGCCTGCCTGGGCTTGCTGGGGCTGGCATCCTACATGGCCGCACAGCGCACGCGCGAGATCGGCGTCCGCAAGGCATTGGGTGCTGCCAGCAGGCAGGTGGTCTGGTCCTTCTCCATGGAATTCACTCGGTGGGTGCTGCTCGCCAACCTCCTGGCCTGGCCGGTGGCCTGGCTGGTCATGAGCCGATGGCTCAGCAATTTCGAATACCGGATCACCATTCCCTGGTGGTCCTTCCTGGTGGCAGCCCTCCTCGCCCTGGTCATCGCCTGGCTGACGGTGGGCATGCAGTCGCTGAGGGCATCGCGCATCGATCCGGTGGAGGCCCTGCGGTACGAATAGGATGACGGGAACAGCCCGACCTAAAGCAGGCCCTTCCTTTTCAGCATGGCCTCTGTCGACGGCTCGGCCCCCCTGAACTGCACATACAGCTTCATCGGATCATCCGTGCCCCCCCTCTCCAGGATATGGGTACGGAAGGCGCCGGCCGTGGCAGGATCGAACAATCCGTTCTCCCGGAAAGCTTCGAAAGCATCTGCATCCAGCACCTCGGCCCATTGATAGGCGTAGTACCCCGACGAATAGCCGCCCGAGAAGATGTGGGCGAAATAGGGGGTGCGGTAACGGACGACGATCTCGGGGATCAGCCCGATGCCGTCCAGCGTTTCCTTCTCAAACTCCAGGGCATCCACCTCCACGGGCTGGGTGAGGGTATGCCAGGCCATGTCGAGGTAGGCTGCCGAGGTGAATTCCACCGTGGCGAAGCCCTGGTTGAAATAGGTGCTGGCCTCCATCTTCTCGATCAGTTCGTCGGGTATCGCCTCCCCGGTCATGTAATGCCGTGCATAGGACTTCAGGACCTCGGGCTCGCCGGCCCAGTTCTCCATGATCTGGGAGGGCAGCTCCACAAAATCACGCGAGACCGAAGTGCCCGAAAGCATCTCGTAGGTGCAGTCGGAAAGCATGCCGTGCAGGGCATGGCCGAACTCGTGGAACAGGGTGCTCACCTCCTCGAAGGTGAGGAGCGACGGGGTATCGTCAGTGGGCTTGGAGAAATTCATCACCATGGTGATGACAGGGGTGACGTTCTCGCCCTCGATCCTGTACTGTTTCCTGTAACTGCTCATCCAGGCGCCGGCACGCTTGCTGGCGCGGGGGAAGAAGTCCATGTAAAGAATGGCCTGGTGGCTGCCGTCCCTGTCGAATACCTCGTAGGCATGCGCATCGGGATGGGGTACGGGCAGGTCGGTGCGTTCCTCGAAGGAGAGCCCCCACAGCTTGTTGGCCACGTCGAACATCCCGTGCTGCACGTTGCCAAGCTCAAAGTATGGTTTCAGCAGTTCGTCGTCCAGGTCGAATTTCTCTTTCTTAAGCTTCTCCGCATAGTACCACCAGTCCCAGGCCTCGAGCTTGAAATCTCCTCCGGAGGCATCGATGATGGACTGCAGCTCCGCCACCTCCTGCTTCGCCACCGGGAGGGCGGCATCCCATACCCTGTCCATCAGTTCATAGACGTTCGCGGGGGTCTTTGCCATGTTCTCGTCAAGCACGTAATGGGCGTGGGTCTCATACCCGAGCAGGTTGGCCCGCTCCACGCGGAGGGCGGCGATCCGCGAGGCGATGGCCTTGTTGTCGTGGTCGTTGCCGTTGTTGCCCCGGTTGATGTATGCCTTGAATATCTCCTCCCGCAGGGGCCTGTTGGAGGAATATTGCAGGAAGGGGATCAGGCTGGGCTTGTGCAGGGTGAAGAGCCATTTGCCTTCGAGACTGTCGGCCCTGGCATCGGCGGCACCCATGTCCACCACGAACCGGGGCAGTCCGGACAGGTCCTGTTCATCCTCGATGACAAGCTTGTAGTTGTTGGTCTCGGCAAGGAGGTTCTCGCCGAACTGCACCGACAGCACGGACAGCTCCTTGTTGATCTCCCGGAACCGCTCCTTCTGTTCGGCGGAGAGGTTGGCACCCCCCCTGACAAAGCCCTTGTAGGTCTTTTCGAGCAGCACCGTCTGCTCGGTGGTGAGTTCCGTTCCCTCCATGTTCTCGTAGACCGTCTTCACGCGGGCGAAGAGGCCCTCATTCAGGCTGATGTTGTCGCGGTGGGCCGACAGCAGCGGGGCCACCTCCCTGGCGATCGCCTGTATGCTGTCGTTGGTGTTGGCCGAGCTCAGGTTGTAAAAGACGCTGCTCACCCGGGTCAGCAAACTGCCGCTCAGGTCCCTCGCCGCAATGGTATTCTCAAAAGTGGGCGCCTCGGGATTGCCCACGATGGCATCGATCTCCTCCATCTGCAATCGCATGCCCTCTTTGAAAGCCGGCATGAAATGGGCGGGCCTGATGGCGTCGAAGGCAGGCACCTCGAAAGGGGTCCCGTATTCACTGTAGAAAGGGTTGGTTTCTTTCATCTCTTTTTCCTGGTTTGATGAGCAGGAATAGATAAACAATCCTGCCAGTAGAATGATCACTTGGTTTCTCATTTCAGTCCGTATTATTTGATGTGCCAAAAATAGGAATCTTTTCATCGCTTTGACTGGAATCCATTCTAAATAAGCCACTTGAATCCAAATCGCAACCTTCACGCAATCAAAACGCTATAACTTCAGGTTCCATCTTGGGATTATTGATAATTTTGCCGGGCCGGCCCGGGGGGCCGGACAACCGTTTGAAAAAGCATCATGGCCAGGACTGTTTCAATTCCTCTGCTCATCCTCCTGCTCGCCGTTACCGGCGGACAGGGCCAGAACTACGTCTCACCCACCCTGGTGACCGTGCTGTCCCCCGGCCTCGAGGAGACATCCGGCCTGGCGATGCTCGGCGATGAGCTCTGGACGCACAACGACAGCGGGGATGGGGCAAAGCTCTACCAGGTGGACCTTTCCGATGGGGAGATCATCCGCACCGTGGAGGTCGCCAATGCCGACAACGAGGATTGGGAGGACATCACGCACGACGACACGTACCTCTACATCGGCGACATCGGCAACAACGACGGCAGCCGCACCGACCTGAAGGTCTACCGGGTACTGCGGTCCGACCTGGAGACCAGCGACGAGGTGGAGGCCGAGGAGATCAATTATCACTACAGCGACCAGACCACCTTCGACCCCAGCTACCACAACACCAACTTCGATTGTGAGGCCCTGTTGCACTTCCAGGGGAACCTCTACCTGTTCACCAAGAACTGGATCGACTTCAAGACCAATTGTTACGTGCTTCCTGACACCCCCGGCGACCATGAGGCGGTCCTGCTTTCCACCTTCGACGCAAACTGCCTGGTGACCGGGGCGACGATGCTGCCCTCCACCGGGGGCCTGGCACTCATCGGCTATACCTCCTCAGGCGGCTCCTTTACCTGGATATTCGACGGTTTTACCGGTGATGATTTCTTCGGCGGCCAGGCCACCAAACTGATCTGGACGGTCCTTTCTCAGATCGAAGGGGTATGCGATGCCGGAGGTGACGACATTTACATCAGCAGCGAGGAATTCGGAGGGTTCCTGGACCCCAGCCTTTATTCCCTTGACCTGGCTGGCTTCATTTCCGGGCCTGAAAAGATCGAAGACCAGCCTTTCAATGTCCGGCTCAGGGATAACCGGATCATTGTCGATGCAGCCCATGGCCATCGCCTGGCGGAGTCCGTTTATCTTTGCAGCCTGTCCGGTGAAATCGTACGGGTTGTGAACCCGGCCGGAATGGAGGAGGTCGCGATCTCTGTGGAAGGCTTGCATGGCATGTATGTCATCGGCCTTATGGAAAATGGCCGGTGCCGGTCTGTGAAGGTCATCCTCCCTTGAGCCGTCAGGTGAGAAATTCAAGCGTTCGATTGCGATCTGCCAGCGTCACAAGATCGCCCCGTCATTCATAGCGGATATAATCCACCGGGTTCAGGCGGCCGAGGCGGAGCACCTGGACGAGGATGACGGCAAAAGCGATAAGCGTCGAGAAAAGGAGTGCAACGACATAGGTCCACCACGGGATCCCACCGCTGTATGCAAAATTGGCCAGGAAATAGTTGCCCATCAGGAAATAGGCAAGGGGCCAGCCGATCAGGTTGGCCAGCAGGACCCAGCGAAGGAATCCGGTGGATACCATGAGGACGATCCCCCGGATGCCGGCACCGAAGACCTTCCGCACGGCAATTTCGCGGTAGCGCCTGCGGGTCAGGAAAGCGGCGAGCCCGAACAGGCCCAGGGAGGCAATAAAAAGGGTCAGCCCTGCACAGAAGAGCAACATGGACATGTACTCCCTTTCTGGGCCATATGCCTCCCTTACATAGGATTCGAGGCTGAACATTTCAAAATCCTCATTGGGCACGATCGCCTTCCATTGCCTTTCGAGTGGTTGGCTGATATCCCGGGGCCCTGCGGATGACAGGAGGGTGATATAGGAATAACCCTGCCACGGTTTGAGTGTGATGACCAGAGGTCCGATGGCATCGTGCATGGTGGAGTAATTGTAGTCCTTCACCATGCCGATCACCTTGTGGTCGCCTCCCCTCCGGACGGTCCTTCCGACAGGCTCTTCCCATCCCACCTGGCCGGCAAGGGCCTGGTTGATGATGTAGGCATCCTCATCCTGCCCAAACTCCCTGGAGAAGTTCCTCCCTTTTGCCAGTTCTATCCCCATGACCTCCAGGTAATCGTAATCCACATCCAGGGCATGGAACATCAGGGGCTGATCATGTCCTTCGGGGAAATAGCCGTTCTGCGTGTACCCGCGGCCGGGGATCTGCGAAGAGGCACCCGCCTTTTCGATGCCCGGGACCTGCAGAAAGGATTCTTTCAACACCTCCACCTTTTCCCGTGCTGCCTTCGACGATAACGGGATCACAAGCTTGTTCGCAGGATCAAAGCCCTTGCCGGTGCGCAAGAGAAAATCGAGCTGTGATGCGATCACCAGGGCCGCGATGATCAAAGCCACCGAAATGGTGAACTGGAAAACCACCAGCAGGTTCCTTACCAGCGGGTTCCTGCTGCCCAGGTTAACCCTTCCCTTGACGGCCAGCGCCGGCTTGAACCTTGACATGAGGAAAGCAGGGTAGGCCCCTGCCACCAGCCCCACAATAAGGATCACAAACAGGACCGAAAAGGCCAGCTGGTAGAAAGGGCGGTTGTAAAGCTCAAAGTTCTCGAGCAGGATTGTGTCAGCCAACCGGTGCGACAGCCAGATGCTGAAAAGTTCGATCAGCATCAGGGCAAACAGAAGCGCGATGAAACTGATCAGCAAGGATTCGGTAAGGAACTGGAATACGATCTCCTTCCGGCCAGCCCCGCTCACCTTCCGGATGCCCACCTCCTTCATCCTGGAAAGGGATGATGCCGTTGTGAGGTTGATGAAGTTGATGCAGGCGATCACCAGGATAATGAAGGTGACAGCTATGAACAGGACCAGCCTGGAATGGGAGCCCTGGGTCTCAATGTCCCAGCTCACCGATGTGTCAAGATGGACCTTTGAGAGCGGCTGGAGCCGGAAATTCCAGCTGATCCCCACCTTGCTGAGCACCTGGTTGATGTTTTTGTCCGCAATGGTGGCCATGTGTTGCTGAACCCTGGCAGGTGAGGACCCCTCGACCAGCAGGAGGTATGTGAAATAATTCCACCCCCCGTTCCAGCCCAGGTGCAGGTCGGGGTTCTCATACAGGGTGACGAACGAACAAACAGCATCGAAACGAAGGTGCGAATTCAGGGGAGGGTCCTCCGCCACCCCGTTCACCATGTAGTTGTCGCGGTCGTTCATCCGGACGATTTTTCCCATGGCCGACTCCGCATCACCGAACATTTTCGTGGCAAGGCTTCTGCTCAGGACAAGGGAATAGGGACGTTTCAAGATCCCATCCGGGTTGCCATGGAGCAAGGGAAAGGTGAAGACATCGAAAAAGCCTGTATCCGCATAGATCACCGACCGGGTCCTGTAATTCACCCCTTCGATGCTGAAAAAGGGTTCGGAAGGGTTGGATACGCGCACCATGTGCTCCACCTCGGGGATCTCCTGCTGAAAAGAGGGCCCAACGCCCGCCGTCATGATGCTGGAGGTCTCGGTCCCTTCCGCAGCCGATTCCACGTTTACGATAACACGGCAGATCCTGTCCTTATGTTCCTGGAAGCTGTCGAACGAAAGTTCGTTGGTCACATACAGCAGCGAAAGGAGGGAGATGGCCATGCCCACGGCAAGGCCTGTGACATTTATGGCCGTGAAGGATTTATTCTTCCATAAATTCCTGAAGGCCACCTGGAGGTAATTAATGAGCATGTTGACTGAATTATGAATTCATCAGGGCTCCTCACGGTACAGAACCGATCCCCTCGGCTTCCTGCATGATCTTACCATGTCTCGAGGATTTGATACCGGCATTTTCAAGGGATTGTGTATTCAGGTCCCTGCACAGGACAAGGTCCTTTTCGAGGAGCATCTCCTTTTCGCGACGGGTGAGCGTCTGCAATGCCGTGATGGGATGCAGGCCCGACATGTCGATGCGCTCCCGCAGGCTCCCCTTTTCCGGGTAGTCCCACGAGATCATCCTTAACCCGGCGCACTCCCCGTATTGAAGGGCATCCTCGGTGAAGCGTGTGTTGGTCACCAGCCACCCTTCATGGAACATCGAGTGGTTGTTCGCTTGTTTTTCCCACTGCTTCTTGATGTCTAAAAAACGGGAATGAAAATAAAGGCTCACCTTGACGTCCGATTTGGTGGACAGATCGCTGTGGAATTTGCATTCGATGATATGACGCCGGCTGTCTTTCTCGGCAATGACATCCACCTCATGCTGTACGCAGAAACCCTGAACGATCTGGCCTACCTCCACTTTGTACCCCTGGTTCTTCAGCAATTCCCCAACGAACCGTTCAAAAGGGTAACCGGTGGGCCCCAGTTCAAAGATGGCCTTTTTCAGTTTGTATTTGCCGGCGGCATTTTTTGACTTTTTACGGAGGATGGAATACGCCAACTGGTAGACCTTGCGGGTGGACATCCCATCGACCATGTTCCTTGCCACTTCCCTTACCACCTGCTCGATATCGGCTTCAGAGGCCCCGGAGCGGTCGAGGGAGTCGATCAGTTTCTGAATGTCGAACGGGACCTTTTCACCGTTCCTCTTGGTCACGCTGATGTGCTGGTTGTTGTCCTGCATGCTGGCATTAATTCCCCATAAAATTAAGGAATTTACCGTTGTGCTGAAAAGAATTGCGACGGACCGGCAACAAAGGCCTACCTGTAGGGTTCCTCCACGGCAATTTTCACCAGTTCTCCCCGGGCGGGCAGGGCATCCGCGTCCAGGTCGTTCATGATGGCCGTGGTCTCCGGGTCCCAGGTGTTGCCGGTCCGGTCCGACAGGGCCTGCAGGGATTCGTTCCCGTCTGCTTCCACCGTCCTCATCCGCATGACACGGATACCGCCGCGCTCTTCCGGGGTGAGCGGACGAACACTCGTCGCCGCATCGGAAAGCATTTTCTCGTAGGGATCATAGCCCATCCCCATGATATTGAGCATTACCGAATCGGTCCTGATCCAATAGAGCAGTACATCCACCGGGGCATTCCCGGAGAGGTCCCTGAAGGAGACCAGATGCCCGGGGTAGCCGTTCACATCGATGGCGAGGTTCCGGGCGGGCTTGATGTCGTACTTCCCTTCCAGCTCCCGGGCGAACAGGTTGCCGAGCGAATCAGGGTCACCCGTCGGATCACCGGCCCCCATGAAGAGCTGTGCATTGCCTCCGGGCTCAACAGCGGCCACAGCCACGGGCACATTGGTCATTTGCCATCCGGCGGGGAAGACCATGGCAATCCCCAGGTCGGGATGCATGAACAGGCTGTCCCTGAACACCCCATGCGCCGGGTTCTCCCCCAGGGCCATGCCCTCCAGCCGGCCATAGAGACCGGGCCGCTCCTCGATGGGGGGCACCTTCTCCCAACTGATCAGGGGCGCCTTCTCGCGAATGTCATCGACCCGCTTCGGGGTGTAGGGATGGGTGCTGAAATAACTTTTTTTCTCCTCTTCGCCGGTCATCCTGGCCACATCGGCGGCAAGGCGCTGCAGCAGGCCGCCCAGCTGCAACGGGTCGTAGCCGGCATCCGAGGCCAGCTTGATGCCCAGGTCGTCCGACTCCTTCTCCTGCTTGCGGCTGTATGAGGTGAGAAAAAGGGCGCTGCCGAAGTTCACCGGGGCATTGATGATCCTTCCCAGGTCCTCGTTGACCAGGCCGCCGATGAGGGCGCCGGGGATCCTGAGCAGGCCGGGGATGATCCCCTGCTTCATCTGCTTGATGGAATGGCGCTTGGTCACGTGCACCATCTCATGGCCCATCACCCCGGCCAGCTCGTCCTCGGTGTTGACGAGGCTGAGCAGCCCCCTCGACACATAGATATAGCCGCCGGGGAGGGCAAACGCATTGGGCTCGGACATATCCACCACATGGAACCTGAACTCGAAAGGGATCGAGCCCAGCCCCGTGGCAAGCCGCCGGCCCACGGCAGTGACATAGTCGCTCAGCTCCGGGTCGGGATAGGTGCCCATCATCTGCTCCACCTGCCGGGCGGCCTCGGCGCCGACCTTCATGTCATAGCTGAAATCCTGGGCCTGCAGGCCCGGGAGGATCCACATCAGGAAAAGACCAAAAAAATATATGCGCATAGGATTTGGAATTTACCCTCCAAAATTAAGAATTATTCGCGCCTGCTGACAACCATGGGTAAGGAATTGCCGCCGGACCGGGACCAGCCCTGATCCATGACCGTTCATCGGCAAGCCGCTTTCGGGATGCAGGGCGGGAATGTTGGCCACGTACCGTAAACTTGCATATCTTTGCATAAATCACTTGCCCTTGACCTCCCGAGAACAGGATAAGAAATCAGCGCTGAACGTGCAAAAAGGGATCGAAAAGCCCTCATCTTTCAACCCGGAGGCATCCCTGCACCTGCAGAAAGGCAGACAGGCCCTGCTTTCGGCGGAGGAATATGCAGCGGGCATCGTGTCGGGCAACCGCACCATCCTGAGCAAGGCCATCACCCTGGTGGAGAGCGCACTGCCAGAACACCAGGAGGTCGCCCAGCAGGTGATCGAGCGATGCCTGCCCCACAGCGGCGATTCCATCCGGATCGGCATCACGGGTGTGCCCGGCGTCGGGAAGAGCACCTTCATCGAAGCCCTGGGCACCTACCTCACCGCCCGCGGGCACAAGCTGGCGGTGCTGGCCATCGACCCCAGCAGCGAGCGGACACGGGGCAGCATCCTGGGCGACAAGACCAGGATGGAAAAGCTTGCCGCCGATCCCAACGCCTACATCCGGCCATCCCCCTCGGCAGGCTCGCTGGGCGGGGTGGCCAGGAAGACCAAGGAGATCATCCTGCTCTGCGAAGCGGCCGGGTTCGGGACCATCTTCGTGGAGACGGTGGGCGTGGGGCAATCGGAAACCGCGGTCCACTCCATGGTCGATTTCTTTCTCCTCCTGATGCTGGCAGGCGCAGGCGACGAACTGCAGGGGATCAAACGCGGCATCATGGAAATGGCCGACGCCCTCGTCATCAACAAGGCCGACGGGGACAATATCGAAAAGGCCAACCTGGCACGCCAGGAATACCTCAACGCCCTCCACCTCTTCCCACCCGCAGAATCGGGATGGTCGCCGACCGTGAACACCTGCTCGGCACTCAACAACGCGGGGATCGGGGAAGTATGGGATGTCATCGGCAAATACCGTGAAATGGCCGGGGCCAGCGGCTATTTCACCAGGCGGAGGCAGGAGCAGGAACTGAGGATATTTTACGATTCCATCGGCGAACGCCTGAAAAACGATTTTTACGGCGACCCGGCGGTACGGTCACAGCTGGAGTCGTTCAGGTACAGGATCCTGCAGGGGAAAGTGAGTTCCTACCAGGCCGGCAATGCCCTCCTTCAGGCCTATTACAACTCAATCAGGGGAAAAGAGGACTGAGGACCTTTATCCCCGGCGCCGCGCCACCTTATCATCGGATGGCGGGAAAAGGACGGAGGCCAGGATGCTGATGCCCAGGATACCAATGATGATGTAAAAGGAATGGATCGTTTTGAACCCGATCCCCGCCAGCGTGGTATGCAAAAGCATTTTCAACCCGATGAAGGTGAGCAGGACCGCCAGGCCCGCTTTGAGGTAATAGAATTTATTCATCACATTGGCCAGCAGAAAGAACAAGGCGCGCAATCCGAGAATGGCGAAAATATTCGAGAAGAAAATGATGTAGGGGTCCTTTGAAATGGCAAAGATGGCGGGGATGGAGTCCACGGCGAAGATCACGTCGGAGAACTCGATCACCAGCAGGACCAGGAACAGGGGTGTCATGAACCACCTGCCCTCCTTCCGGATGAAGAACTTCTGACCCTCATAGCTTTTGTGCACCCTGAAGTACTTGCTGGCAAACCTCACCACCGGATGCTTCTCCGGCTCGATCCGGCCCGCCTTGTTCCGGTCGAGGTACAGTTTGAAGCCCGTGATCACCAGGAATGCGCCAAAGACATAGAGCAACCAGTCGAACTGCCTGACCAGCGCTGCGCCGGTGAAGATGAAAATGAACCGCATGATGACCGCACCGATGATGCCCCACATCAGCACCCGCTTGTAATAACGCTCATCCACGCCAAAGGCCAGGAATATCATGATGATCACGAAGATATTATCGACCGAAAGTGATTTCTCGATGATATAACCCGTGATGTATTCCAGGGCGAGGTTCTTTTCGTATACTTTCAGCGCCTCCGGGAATTCCAGTCCGTCGATGGAAATGGGGTGCTTGAAGGTCTTGATCCGGTCGGCGATCTCTCCGATGCTGTCGATGCCATGGATCAGGTAGCCGAAATGTATGATGAAGAAATAAAAGGCGACCGAAAGCAGGATCCACACCACCGACCAGAAGGTGGCCTCCCTGAATCCCACCCGGTGGTGGTTCTTGCTCAGGATTCCCAGGTCCAGCAGCAGGACCGCGAAAATGAAGACCAGGAATATGGCAAAGAAAAGGACCTCGTATGACGATGTGTAGCTCATAATCATTAAAGACGCAAATTTACAGGAAAGTAACGAAACACCGGGTGAACCAAAACGGTAAAAAAAACGGGGGCGCTTTCGCAGGGTTGAAAATTTCCGTAAGTTTGATCCCCTTTTTAACGAAACAGAGCAGCATGAATCAATACACCGAAATGAACCCGAACCCCCTGGTTCAGTATCTCAATAAGCCCTCCTCCGAATTCACCAAAGAAGACATCATCCGCTATGCCGAAGACCACGACGTGGCCATGGTCAACTTCCGGTACTGCGGGTGGGACGGCAGGTTGAAGGCCCTCAATTTCGTCGTCAACAGCAAGCAGCACCTGGACAGCATCCTGTCCTACGGGGAGCGTGTCGACGGTTCCAGCCTGTTCTCTTTCATCGAGGCGGGATCGAGCGACCTTTACGTGATCCCGCGGTACAAGACCGCCTTCGTGAATCCCTTCAGCGAAGTGCCGACCCTCGACATCCTTTGCTCCTATTACAACAAGGACGGGGAGCCTCTTGCCAGCAGCCCGGAGTATATCCTCAAAAAGGCGCACCGGGTCCTTCATGAACGCACCGGGTATACCCTCGAGGCCATGGGAGAGCTCGAGTACTACATCATCAGCAACCGGTCCGACCTGTTCCAGGCCACCGACCAGCGGGGCTACCACGAGGCGGAACCCTTCTCCAAGTGGGGGAATTTCAGGAAAGAGGCCATGCTGGCCATCGCCCAGGCCGGCGGGCTCATCAAATACGGGCATTCGGAAGTGGGGAATTTCAGTGTCGGCGACCTCGAATACGAGCAGAACGAGATCGAGTTCGACCCCACCCACATCGAAGATGCGGCCGACCAGCTGCTGGTGGCCAAATGGATCCTCCGCACCCTGGCCCTCAAGCATGGGGTCACGGTGACCTTCGCCCCCAAGATCACCTCCGGGAAGGCGGGCAGCGGGCTCCACATCCACAGCCGGCTCATGAAGGACGGGAAGAGCCAGATGGTGAAGAACGGTGACCTTACCGAAGTGGCTCGAAAGACCATTGCCGGGTACCTCGACCTGGCCCCGTCCATCACGGCGTTCGGCAACCTCAACCCAATGTCGTACTTCCGGCTGGTACCCCACCAGGAGGCTCCCACCAACATCTGCTGGGGCGACCGCAACCGCTCGGTGCTCGTCAGGGTGCCGCTGGGATGGACCGGCAAGCTCGACATGGCACTGAACGCCAACCCCGCCCAGGTGCTGTTCGACAAATCTCCCCTGCAACGTCAGACCGTCGAGCTCCGCAGCCCCGACGGGTCGGCCGACGTCTATACCCTGATGGCCTCGCTTGCCGTCGCGGCTAGGCATGGCCTGGAAATGGAAAATGCACTGGACCTGGCCGACAAGACCTACGTGGATGTGGACATCTTCCACGAAAAGAACAAGAAACGGCTCAACCAACTGAACCACCTCCCCTCCTCCTGCTGGGAATCGGCGGAGGCCCTGGAGAAGCAAAAGGACATCTACCTCGAATACGACATCTTCTCCGAAGGCATGCTCGACGGGATCATCGCGTACCACAAAGGCTTCAGGGACCAGCACCTTCGCGAGGAGCTCAAGGACAAGCCGGATGAGCTGCTGAAGCTGGTTTCCCGGTTTTTTCATTGCGGATGACCTCAACTTCATAAACAATCCCTGTTATGACCTTTGAACCCTATACCCGCAGCCCGGAAGACATCCGGCAGGCCATTGTAGAACTGCTCCGGCGGGACGACGCCCCCCAGGCCTCGCGGGAGAACCTGTGCCGCCTGCTCTCCCTCGTGGACCTCACCTCGCTGGAGGGATCGGATACCAGCGGCCGGATCATCTCCATCTGTGAAAAGGCACGGGGGTTCCACCTCCTGGGACCGGAAATCCCCGATGTGGCTGCCGTGTGCTTCTATCCCCCCTTCGTAAGGCTGGCGCGCCATGAACTGGAAGGGACAGGAATCCATGTGGCCTCGGTGGCCGGGGCCTTCCCCAGCGGACAGGCGCCGTTGTCGGTGAAACTGGAGGAGGTCAGGTTCGCCATCCGCCAGGGAGCCCAGGAGATCGACACGGTGATCTCCCGCGGAAGGTTCCTGGAAGGGGACCACGATTTCGTACGGGATGAGATCGCCGCCATCAAGGAGGCCTGCGGCGAGGTGCACCTGAAAGTGATCCTCGAAACAGGGGAACTCGTGACCGTGGAGAACATCAGGCTGGCCAGCCAGCTGGCCATCGGGGCAGGGGCCGATTTCATCAAGACCTCCACCGGGAAAGTGCAGCCGGCAGCCACCGAAATGGCATTCTTCGTGATGGCCGAGACCATCCGGGAATACTACGAGAAAACAGGGAAGAAGATCGGGATCAAGCCGGCAGGCGGCATCTCAACGCCGGAGCAGGCCATGCGTTACCTGGCCATCCTGCATGCCGTCCTGGGCGCGGATTGGATTAGCAAGGACCTCTTCAGGATCGGCGCGAGCCGCCTCACCGACGGCCTGGTGGAAGGGATCCGGAAAGGGAGCCCGGATTAGAAGTGTGGGTGGACAGCCGCCAGAAGGGCTTACCATGATTGATCCTCCGGCTGACAGGGACCGGCGAAAAGGCCCGCTTTTCCCATTCCCACCTGAACCAGCAGACCCTGAATTTTGTTTCACTACCAGAACAATGATAGGATCATGATGACAAAAAGAACTTCGCTTGCCGGGCTGCTTTCATTCTTCCTGATGACAGCCGTCGGCCAGACCACGCTGGACACCGCCCTCAATTTTTCGGTCAAGGACACGTATGGCAATACCCTTAACCTGTATGATATCCTGGACGACGGCAGGATCGTGGTGATCGACTTTTTCTCCACGGCCTGAGGGAGCTGTCAGACGTATGCGCCAGACCTGCAGGCGGCATACGAAGAGTTTGGCTGTAACGACGGCAATGTGTTCTTCATGGGGATCGACAAGGGCAACACCAATTACGACGTGGTGCTCTTCAAGTCGACCTATGGCATCCAGTTCCCCGGCGTTTCCGGCGACGAGGGCGGCGGCAATGGGGTCCACTTTCTTTACGACATCCAGGGTACGCCCACCGTGGTGGTGATCGCGCCTGACAAGTCGATCGCCTCCCACTGGGTATGGCCACCCAACGCGGACAATATCATCGACAGCGTGCTGCTGGCCGGCGGGATTCCGCAGGAGTGCATTACAGCCACAGGGGAGCAACCCGGGCAGCCCGGGTTTATTACGATCCGCGAAAATCCGTTCAGGCAGCGGGTCCACTTCACCATTCAGCCGGCCGCCACCCAGGCGCTGGAAGTGGTGGTGCGGGACCTGTCGGGCAGGAAAGTGGCTGGCCTGCCACCGGCGTCCTATCCTGCAACGGGCAGCACCGCATGGATCGAAATGCAGGGTCTGCCCGTGGGCATGTACTTCCTGCACGTGGTCCGCTCGGAACAGGTGCTCGAAACTAAAAAGATCATCCTCAGGCGCTGAGTGCCACCGGGTCCGGTATCTACATCTGGTATTTGAGGTAGTCCAGCATCAAAGGGATCTCCCCGGGATCGATCCCGTTCCCGACCAGGTATTGCCGGTCGTCAAGGAACCCCTGCTGAAAGGAGCGGAAGTTGTTGTCGCCCCTGCTCACCGACAGCTTGTAGTTCTTGATGGCAGCCTGTCGGTTCCCGAGGCACCATTCCACGTGCCCCATGTTCATGAAATCGTATTTGTTGGCATGGTCCTCGATGAGCCGGTCATAGTATTTCCTGGCATTTTCCAGTTTCCCCAGCACAAACGAGCACCAGGCAATGGGCCGGAGGACCTTCTTGTTCTCGATGGCCAGGAACTCCACTTTGTAATAGTAGTTCAGGGCCTTTTCGAATTCCTTCATGTCAAGGTAGGAATGCCCGATGTAAGTGAGGACGTACAGGTTGTCCTCCTCCACTTTCTCCGCCTCCAGGAAATACGACAGCGATTCGCGGTATTGCTTCATCTGCCGGTAGCACAGGGCGATCTTCTTCAGGTTCCAGGCCCGGTTGGTCTCAAAGAGTTCCGCTTTCTTATAGAAACTGACCGCATCCTCGTATTTGCGAAGCTGCTGGTAGCAGTACCCGATCTTCTCAAAGACCTCCTGGTTGTTGTTACCCGCCTCATTGAGCTGCAGGTAAACCTCCAGTGCCTGGTCGAAATGATCGCGCTCGAACAGGTACTCGCCGATGTTCCGGATGATATTCTCGCTGCGGATGAGGATGCGCAGAGTGGTGGAGTTGTAAACGTCGAACCTCAGGGTGAACACATCGGTGAACTCATACCTCAGGGGATGGATCTTGAAAAAGCGGTATAGGTCGTGGATATACTGCGAATAAGCGCTCTTGGCCATGGAAGAGGCATTGAGAAGTTCTTCGTCCTTCTGGATCTCCCGGATGCTCTCCAGTTCGGCATTGAACATCTCGAGCATCATCGACTTCTGCATCTCCGGCATCTGCGGGATGTTGAGGCAAAAGGAATACTTGTCGGAATTGCACATGAAAAACGACTCCTCCAGCCCCTCCATGAAGGCCGATGACTTGAAATTCTCGCTTTCGTCCCGGAGGGCCTGGGTCAGGTCGAAGTTTTCCTTGTAGAAAGGCCTGAACCAGTTGATGATGTCGTTGAAGAAGGTGAAGTTCTTCAGGCGGGCGAACGTGCTCATGAACACATCGGCCCCCTCCATCTGCAGCTTGGAGATCTCCTGCAACTTATCGAGCAGGTCGGGCGCATCCTCGAACACCCGTTCCCAGTCGGGGTTCTTATCCTCGAACAAGTCCTCCGCCAGGATGTTGTCCAGGTCAAGCTTATCGCGGATCACCGGCTGGTACTTGACCACCTCCGGCAGGATCTCCTCCTGGAGCTTTTTGGTGATCTTCTCTGTTTCGCGCGACTTGAGGAACTGGATGGTGATGAGTTCCATCTGCCTCTCCAGGTCGTCGTCCGAGATCACCTCCAGCCGGTTCAGGAGCTCGGGATAGAGCGTCAGCCGGCGGTCGTAGGTATTGAGTATCAGGAAAAGTCCCACCAGCGCCCGGTACCGGATGTGGTGGTTGCCGTCGCCGATGAAATCCATCATCAGGTTGACCTTCTTCGCGTCAAAACAACGGAGGGCACTAAGGGTGAGCGCACTGATGACGATCGACCGCTCGTACCACTCGAAATTCTCCGCCTGCCATACCTTGTCGATGAGCTCCAGGTCGGAATCCTTGAACTTGTCGGTGAGCCAGATCAGGTTGAATATCTTGGTCAGCAGTTCGTTGTGCTTGACGTATTCCTCCTCCTGGTTGATGTCGCTTTCGATGCTGCTGTGGAGCACATCCGCCAGCTCCTCGTCGAAGACCAGGTTCTCGATGGAATCCAGGGCATCGTCTTTCACCTGCCTGGTCTCATACTCGATCTTCTTCTTCAGCCTGTAAATGTACTGGTTGCTTTCGTTCATGTAGGCATGGTGCAACGACAGGTCGGATAGCTCCAATACCGAGACCTGCAACCGGTGGTAGATCTTGTCCCGCTCGGGGTCCTGCACCCCCTCCATGGAATACTTCAGGAGGTTCTCGTACGTATCGTCCAGGTTCTCATATTGCGCCACGAACTCGCCCTTCCTCGAATTGATCACCAGGTCCTTCAGAAAATCCAGTGCATCCTTCAGGTTCCTGCTGAGCACACTTTCCTCCACCCTGCGGTATTTTCGCTCCAGGCTCTTCTTATCCATTTGGTGTCCCTTCTCTTTTTCTGTTCATCGATCATTTGTTTACATCAAAAGTGACCACTTCATCCACGATCAGGTCATCACCCTTGAAATGAAACTTCTTTGCGCTTCCGGAAAACTTGTATTCCCCGTCCCTTGAATACTTCTTGTACATGGTGCCCGTGATCGAGCTGGAAGACCCGGCAAAGGAGATGGAATAGGGGGAGACCATTTCACCGCTGACCGTCGTACTGAAATAATTGGGGACATTAATCGAGGCCGTGAGGTAATTCGTGCCCGTCGCCTGGAAAACGACGGTGACCTCCAGCCCCGGAGCCTCATCTCCCAGCGCAGCGTCGTAATAGATGCCTTCCCCCGAGAATGACCCGACCCACGATTCCAGCGTGCAGTCTGAACATGTCTTCCAGTTGTCACCTGTTTTATCCTTGTCGCCACAACCGGCCATGAAAAGTGCCATGACGATCAGCAATGGAAAAAATAGATGGGAAGTCTTCAAGATTTTGTTAATTTAGTGTACTGTCAAAGATAACAAATAAATGTGCAGGAACGTTCTGAAACCCCTAAAATCAAGCTTGCCATGAGAAAGCTATTCTCCATGCTGAACGTATTGCTCATCCCGGTATTGCTCACCGCATGCCTCGATGAGGACACCGACGACCTGGTGGACGACCGCGATGCCTTCCTGGGCGCGTGGAATGTGACCGAATCCTGCAGCAAGGATTCCTACAGCGTACAGATCACAAAGGACCCCTCCAACAGTGCCCAGGTGCTCATCAACAATTTCTGGAATACCGGTAACTGCGGGAACGCCCCGTATGCCATCGTGGCCGGAAGCTCCCTGTACCTGCCGCAGCAGGATTTCTGCAACGGCGACCTCAACGTGGAGGGTTCGGGGGAGATGATCAAGGAGAAGGTCAACTGGTCCTACAGCGTCAACGATGGGGCCGACCTGCACAATTGCAGCGCCACCTATGTCAGGCCATGATCAATCCTGCTCGACCTTGCTTTTCATTTTCGATAGCCGCGTGATGGCATCCGCATAAATACCGTCGAGCTCCTCCATGTCGTTCTCGTAATAATCGAAGCTCTGTTCGAACTGCTCGCGGGTGATTCCATACTTTTCCAGGATGGAATTGTGAAACTGGTACTTCATTTCATGAAGCTCGCGGCTTCCCTGGCGCTGCTCATAATTGAGCACGGCATCCATGAGGCGGAGGTCGACAAAGATGCTCACCATGGTATCCCGCGGAATGAGATCGGCGGGGGGCTCCGCCTCTTTGTTCAGCTTTGCGGTGCATCCGGCCAGGGCAAAGGCGAAGACCGCTGCCAGCAGGAGGATGATCCTATTTATCCACGGGTTCATACTTGGCTTTGTATTCCCTGTTCAACCCTTCAAGAACAAGGTCGGTGATGTCGAAATCACCCCTTGCCTGGAGGATGCTTCCGGAAGCGTTGTAATTGAGTATGTAGTCGTATTTGTTGTCCATGTTCATCCGGTCCAGGTAATTCCTGACGCTGTCGAGCAAGGTCATGTTCATTTCGAATTCCTTCTGGGACAGTTCTGCCGCATACTGCTCCTGCAACTGGTAGATCTCCTGCTGCTTGGCCATCAGCTGCTCGTAGATCCGTTGGGCGCTCGCCTCGTTCAGGCTTTGGTTCTGCACGGATTCCTGGAAATAGGCCGCCTCCGACTCCAGCTCTTTCTGACGGGCGCTCAGCTCACTGTCCTTCTTCCGGGTGTCCGACTCCAGCTGGCGGGCCAGTTTGCCGACCAGTTCATAGTTCTCCAGCAACATATCCGAGTTGACGAAGGCGATGGATGCGGGGACAGCGCCGGCCGAACCCTCGAGAGCAGCCGCAGGGTACTCCCCGGACCGGGAAGGGGCTTCGTCATCCCCGGTGAAATAGAGGAAATACAGTATCGCCACGGCCAGGAGCAGCACACCATTCAAGACCAGGCTGGCGGTATTCATTTTCTTTTGTCCGTCCATTTATCAGCGTTTTTGAATTTTTGAATAGAAAAAGACCAGGCACGCCAATGCCGGTCTTTGACAAAACTGGTTGCAAATATCGTTAATTCCCGATTTCTGATAGATATTTTATCCGCATCAACCGGATCTCTTCCTCCGTGAACTCGTCATCGCCGAGTTCCTGGAGGGCATCCTCCACGGAATCGGTTTCCGCTTCGTTGAAATATGCGTAGATCTCTTCCTGGTGGTATTCATCCACATACTCGCTGATGTAATAGCTCAGGTCGACCTTGGTCCCGGAAGAGACGATGCGCTCAATCTCGTTCAGCAGCTCGTCCACGGTAAGGTCCTTGGTCATGGCGATGTCCTCCAGCGCCAGCTTCCTGTCGATGCTCTGGATGATGTATACTTTGAGTCCCGACTTGTTGACCACCGATTTGACGACCATGTCGTTTGGCCGGATGATCTCGTTCTCCTCCACATAGTTCTTGATGAGGTCGAGGAAAGGTTTGCCGTATTTCTTTGCCTTGCCGCTGCCCACCCCGGTGATCTGCAGCAGTTCCTCCTCCTTGATGGGATATTGAATGGCCATGTCTTCCAGCGAGGGGTCCTGAAAGATCACGAAAGGCGGAAGGTTCTCCTTCCTTGAAATGTCCTTGCGCAGGTCCTTGAGGAGGCTGAAGAGGGTCTGGTCGGCCGTGGCGGTCTTGGCGGCCCCGCTGCTGAAATCGTCCTCGTCCCCTTCCTCGTCATCATGGTCGTGTTCGCGGGTCAGCATGATGGAGAATGGCCGTTCCAGGAACTCCCTGCCCCGGTCGGTGAGCTTCAATAGACCATAGTTCTCGATGTCCTTCACCAGGAGGTTCTTGATCAGCGTTTGCCGGATCACGGCATTCCAGAATTTTTCGGATTGCTCTATGCCCCGGCCAAAGGCCTTGATCTTGTCGTGCTTGAACGATTTGATGGTGGCGCTTTTCTTTCCGATCAGCACGTTGACCACGTGGTTGGTCTTGAAAAGCTGCTTCATCTCCGTGACCGCTTCGAGCGCGACCTTCACAAAATCCTTCCCTTCGTATTTTTCCTTGGGGTGGAGGCAGTTGTCGCACGCCCCGCAATTGTCTTTCTTGTATTCCTCGCCGAAATAGTGGAGCAGCTGCCGGTGGCGGCATACTGACGATTCGGCGTAATCGACCGTTTCCTGGAGCAGCTGCTTGGCGATCTCCTGCTCGGCCACGGGCTTTCCTTTCATGAATTTCTCCAGCTTCACGATGTCATCGTAACTGTAGAAGGCGATGCAGTTGCCCTCTCCGTCGTCCCTGCCGGCACGCCCGGTCTCCTGGTAGTACCCCTCCAGGCTTTTGGGGATGTCATGATGGATCACATAGCGGATGTCCGGTTTGTCGATCCCCATGCCGAAGGCGATGGTGGCGACGATCACATCCGCTTCCTCCATGAGGAACTTATCCTGGTTGTCGCGCCTCGTCTGGGAATCGAGGCCGGCATGGTACGGCAGGGCCTTGATCCCGTTCACCTTGAAGGTCTCGGCGAGCTCTTCCACCTTTTTCCTGCTGAGGCAATAAACGATCCCGGATTTATGCTGGTGCTGCTTGATGTATTTGATGATGTCCTTCACCACATCCTTGGTCTTGGGCCTCACCTCGTAATAGAGATTGGGCCTGTCGAAGGAAGACTTGAAGACCTGCGCATCGAGGATGTTGAGGTTTTTCTGGATGTCCTGCTGAACCTTGAGGGTGGCCGTGGCGGTGAGGGCCATGACGGGCACCTCCTGGCCTATGGATTCGATGATCGGCCGTATGCGCCGGTACTCGGGCCGGAAGTCATGGCCCCATTCGGAGATGCAGTGGGCCTCGTCCACGGCATAGAAGGAGATCTGGATGTTCTTCAGGAAATCGACGTTCTCCTCTTTCGTAAGGGACTCGGGGGCCACATAGAGCAGTTTGGTCTTGCCTGTGAGCAGGTCGTCCTTTACCTGGCTGATCTCCGATTTCGAGAGGGAGCTGTTGAGGAAATGTGCGATGCCCTGCTCGGCCCCGAAGTTCCGGATGGCGTCGACCTGGTTCTTCATGAGCGCGATCAGGGGAGAGATGATGATCGAGGTTCCCCCGCTTATGATGGCCGGAAGTTGATAGCACATCGATTTTCCGCCCCCGGTGGGCATGATCACGAAGGTGTTGTTCCCAGCCAGCACGCTCTTGATGATCGCCTCCTGATTACCCTTAAAATTATCAAAGCCAAAGATCGTCTTTAACAAATCATGCAAATGATGATCACCCGTATTAGTCATCTCTTCCGGTCGCTATTTAATATTTACCGTAAACCGCTGTATTCCCCATCCGATGTGTCTGATAACCTGAAAGGTATGAGGTTCTTACACAAATTTAACGAAAAAAAACAATTATCTTCAAACATTAATTATTAAATAAATTTATGAAATTTTATATCGGTGTCCAATTTTTTTAATTCTTTTTCATTATTAAAAGCAAAGGGCATGAACGAAAACAGAAGATGATTAGTTTGTATATTTGCCTCATAATCCAATAATTCTCAATTTGAAAACGGATCAGGAAATAATCCAGATCGGCATCCAGACCATCGATGAGGAACTGCAGGCCATCCGGGACCTGAAAGAGCAGGTGGACGACGACTTCCCGAAGGCCGTCAGGGCCATCCTTGAAGCCACGGGGCGCGTGGTGATCACCGGGATCGGTAAAAGTGCCAACATCGCCACCAAGATCGTTTCCACGCTCAATTCCACAGGCACCCCGGCCATCTTCATGCATGCCGCCGATGCCATCCATGGCGACCTGGGGACCATCCGGAAAGAGGACATCATCATCGCCATCTCCAACAGCGGCACCACCCCCGAGATCAAAGTGCTCGTGCCGCTGCTGAAGGAACGCGGGAACGTCCTGATCGCATTCACCGGGAACACCGACTCCTACCTGGCCGAGAAGGCGGATCACGTGATCAATACCACCGTCAGGAAAGAGGCGTGCCCCAACAACCTGGCACCCACCTCCAGCACCACCGCACAGCTCGTGATGGGCGATGCGCTGGCCGTGGCCCTGCTGGAGTGCCGGGGCTTCACGATCGACGACTTCGCCAAGTACCATCCCGGCGGGGCGCTGGGAAAAAAACTCTACCTGAAGGCGGAAGACCTTTGCGACACCCATGAGCCGCCCCGGGTCAACCTCCACGACGACATCCGGAAGGCCATCGTGGAGATCTCCTCCAAACGGCTTGGAGTCACTGCCGTCATGGACAACGGAAACCTCGTCGGGGTCATCACCGACGGGGATATCCGCCGCATGCTCGAGAAATACACCTCCATCGAGAAAATATCCGCCCGCGACATCATGACGAAAAACCCCAAGACCATCGACAAGGATACGCTGGTGGTGGATGCCCTGAACCTGATGCGTAAGAACAACATAACACAGCTCCTGGTGCTGGATGGCACTAAATATGTGGGAGTTATCCATCTACATGCCATCCTGAAAGAGGGTATACTATAGTAACTAATTGACTTAAAGAACGTTTTAACAAGATACACCTGCATCAATTCCCGGTATGTGGCCATGACCCGTCCTCCGGTTCTGCCGGAGGCCTATACGAAATGGGACATGCCCGGATAAGCGGGGCCTTTGCGGATCACCGGCCCCCAAACCTGAAGAATGACTCGCGGACCTAACATATGGCACCTCCTGGCACTCCTGCTGGCCCTTGCCTCGGCCCCGGCCCTGCAAGCGCAGGTGACCAAGATCATGGGGTCGGTCACCGACGGCACCAGCGGGGAACCGGTCCCGTTCGCCAATGTGTATTTCGAAGGTACCACCATCGGCGTCACCTCCGATTTCGACGGGAAGTTCTCCATCGAGACCAGGACCCCCTCCGACACCCTCGTCGTATCCTGCATGGGTTACGAAACGGAGTACAGCCGCGTGATGAAAGGGCAGTTCCAGGAGATCCATTTCGTCATGACCTCCCAGAACCTCGATCTTCCCGAGGTGATCATCCATGCTGGCGAAAACCCGGCTGAGATACTCCTGCGGAAGGTCATCGCCAACAAGGAAACCAACAGGGGCGGGAACTACGAGACCTGCGAATACGAAGTATACAGCAAGATCGAGATCGACGCCAACAACATCACCGAGAAATTCCAGAACCGCAGGATCCTGAGACCCTTCCGGTTCATCTTCGATCACCTCGACACCTCCACCGTCAACGGCAAGACCTACCTGCCCATCTTCCTGTCGGAGACCCTCTCTGACTACTATTACAGGAAAAGCCCCAAGTCGGAGAAAGAGGTCATCAAGGCGGCCAAGGTGTCCGGGATCGAGAATGAAAGCATCCTCCAGTTCCTCGGGAATACTTTCCAGCAATACAACTTCTACGACAACTACATCACCATCTTCCAGAAGAATTTCGTGAGCCCTGTTGCCAATTTCGGGCTCAACCATTACAAGTATTACCTGGTCGACAGCTCCTTGCTTTCCGACAAATGGTGCTACAAGATCATGTTCAAGCCCCGCCGGAAGCAGGAACTCACATTCACGGGGCATTTCTGGGTGAACGACACCAGCTACGCCATCAAGCAATTCGAGATCCGGATCGCCGAGGACGCCAACCTGAACTATGTGAATGACCTGGTGATCATGCAGGAATTCGAGAAAGTGGACGACGAGCACTGGATGGTGGTCATGGACAGGGGTATCGGGGATTTCAACCTGTTGGACGACAACTACACGGCCCTGGGTTCCTTTGCCAAGAAAACGACCACCTACCGCAATTTTGTGTTCAACCGGCCGAAGGATGACAAGTTCTACAGCATCCCGACAAGCGTCATTGTCTCCGAAAAAGCCTATGAAAAGGACGAATCATACTGGCGTGACAACCGGCACGACTCGCTTTCGCGGGATGAGAAGACCATCTACCACATGGTGGATACCATCAGGAACCTGCCGGCCTTCCGAACCTGGTCCGACATCGTGGAGACGGTGGTCACAGGTTATTACCGGCGGAACAAGTTCGAATTCGGCCCCTACGCCTCGCTCATCAGTTTCAATGCCGTGGAAGGGGCCCGGTTCAGGGTCGGCGGCAGGACCACCGAAAAATTCAATGATCAGTTCCGCCTCCAGGGACACCTGGCCTATGGGACCAGGGACATGAAGTTCAAGTACGGGGCCGGTTTCCTCTACCTTCCGAACAAGGATCCCCGCAGGGCCTTCGGAGGGAGTTACCGCTACGACATCGAACAACTGGGCAACAGCCCCAATGCCTTCCGTGACGACTTCCTGTTTGCGGCCCTTTTCAGGCGTAACCCGGCCGATAAGCTGTCCATGACCAATGAATACAACCTATATTACGAGCACGAATGGTTCCATGGGTTTTCCAACAAGCTCACCTTCACCTACAAGGAGATCCTGCCACTGGGGCCGGAACAGGTACGCGTGTACAATGACCTGGGCGACCTGGTGTCGCTCAGCACCATCCCCACCTCCAGGATCACCTTTGAAACACGTTTTGCCTTCCGGGAAAAATTCCTTTTGGGCGACTTCGAGCGGGTCAGCGTGGGCACCAAATACCCCATCCTCGGGTTGCAGTATTCCTATGGCATCCCGGAACTCTTCGGCAGCCAGTATGAATACCACGAATTGCGCTTCGGGATCCGGCAGTGGTTCAACGTGTTCAACCTGGGCTGGTCGAAATACATGATCGAAGCTGGTAAGATCTGGGGCACCCTGCCCTTTCCGCTGCTGAGGCTCCACCCCGGAAACGAGACCTTCATCTTCGACGAGTATGCCTATAACCTGATGAATTACTTCGAATTCATCAGCGACGAATATGTGAGTGTCTTTTACACCCATCACTTCGACGGGTTCTTCCTCAATCACATCCCCCTGATGCGCAGGCTGAAATGGCGGGAAGTGGGATTCGTCAAAGGGGTGATCGGGACCATGAGCGACAAGAACAAGGCGTACAATGAACTGCCGTCCCTGTCGCACACCCTGGAAAAGCCCTATTTCGAGGCGGGTGTGGGCATTGAGAACATATTCAAGATCATCCGGGTCGATGGTATATGGCGGCTGTCACACCTCGACAATGAGAACATCAGCAAGTTTGCCATTTTCGTATCCCTCTATTTCGCCTTTTGATGCCGTCCGTGCGCTGACCGTGCCGCCTCTCGGGCAGCTCCCCGGTCCCTGGCCCCGCCTCCATGCAATCTGCGCCCCGATCATGACGTTCTGCAAGTGAATAAATGCTATCTTTGGCATTAAAATGAGTGGCTCATGATCCTTAGAACTGAAGACCTGGTGAAGAAATACGGGAAACGGACCGTCGTCAAGGAGGTGACCGTGGAGCTGAATAAGGGTGAGATCGTCGGGTTGCTCGGACCAAACGGGGCCGGCAAGACCACCACCTTCTACATGATCGTCGGGCTCATCAAACCCCTTTCAGGGAAGATCTACCTCGACGCTGTGGAGATCACCGAGGAGCCCATGTACAAGAGGGCCCAGCGCGGCATCGGATACCTGCCACAGGAGGCCTCGGTATTCAGGAAGCTGACCGTGGAGGACAACATCAAGGCGGTGCTGGAGTTCACAGACCTGAGCAGGGAAGAGCAGAAGGACCGGCTGGAGAACCTGATCGAGGAGTTTGGCCTCGGCCATGTGCGCAAGAGCTTCGGCATCCAGCTTTCCGGGGGCGAGCGCCGGAGGACCGAGATCGCGCGGGCGCTGGCCGTTGACCCCAAATTCATCCTCCTGGACGAACCCTTCGCCGGCGTTGACCCCATCGCCGTGGAGGACATCCAAACCATCGTCGCCAAGCTCAAGCACAAGAATATCGGGGTGCTCATCACCGATCATAATGTGCACGAGACCCTCTCCATCACCGACAGGGCCTATCTGCTCTTCGAGGGGTCGATCCTGAAACAGGGCACGGCCGAGGAGCTGGCCGCCGATGAGCACGTTCGCAAGGTCTACCTCGGGAAAAACTTCGAGTTGAGAAAAGTCACCCCCGTCAAATAAAGGCTCCCGGCCTTTCCATGACCCTCCCCCAAAAAATTTAGCCCTGCGGAAGGTCAGTGCCGGTTCCGCGCGCCGGGGTCCACGGTACGGATATCATGATCGGCGTCCATGACAGAACCCCCGTTGAGGATGACCACTTTTCCGGCCTGCCGCTTTGCGCGGGACCTCGATCCCGGCTGATGGACCACGACCCCATCCCAGGCACAAAGGCCTGCAACAGCGCCGCTATCGATCTGGAGCACGCCACCGGCCTCCACCACGATGGATCCGCCCGGCCTCATATAAAGCGTGTCGGAGAGGATGAGCCGCGACCCCTTTTTGATGACCAGGTGTTTCCCGGGCAGGATGCGGGCACGGTCCCAGCGCTCCTCCTTTGATCGGATCTCAACGCGTTGGGCGGGCTGCCAGGGCTCCGGGAGCCGGTCCAGGTCGAGGGGCTGGAGAATGAATGGCTTCGCGAGCGAGAGCCCCGCCGGCCCCCAGTTCTCCTGGTAGATGAGGCTCATCCCCGGGGCACTGATCCGGACCTGCTTGACCACCATCCTGACGTCACGGTAAGCACACCACAAGGTGAACTTGCCACCGTCATCGGTGAAGGTGTTGAAGGTGTGGTCGTACCTGCTGGTGCCGGGAGCACCCACATATGCGCTCACATAGGCTCCCCGGAAACCCCGGGGCAATCCGCCGGCACCGTCCCCGGCAAAAACATGGCCGGAGGCCAGCTCATGGGGAAAGCGCATGGAATTGGAATAATCCACACCCTGCAGATCCTGAAATCCCGGTGTGGGTAATGCCGGATCATAGCCGGCAAACTCATAGGCCGCCCTTTTCCAGGTGTTGTTGTCCAGGTAATTCACGATGCCCATGAAAAACTCCTTGGCCACGGGGGTATTCAACTTTTGCCTGTAATAGATGCCATCCTTGAACTGCCACACCCCGAACCCGAGGGCGCCGTTCCTCCGGGTAGCGGCCAGGGCGTTCCTGAAAAAGGCCTGCTGGTCCTGTTCCGACCTGACAATGGGGTGAATGAGGTCGGAAGGGTAAAGCTCCCGGTCCACGGCCGCCAGGCCGGTCTCCCCGATCATCCAGGGCCGGGTGAACTGCTCGCTCACATACTTGAGATTCGCATTGTAAAAGGCGAAAGTGGTATCGAACTGCCAATCCATATCTTGCAGCGGGTTGCTGTAGATGTGGTAGCTGAAGAAGTCAGCAGGCATGATCTCAGGGTCCCAGCTGAAAACATCGTCTATTGCCGGGCCGTAGGTGACGAGCTGCCAGGGGGCCCTCTCCTTGACGGCCCGGTACCACTCTCCGAACCAGGAAGCCCGGTCAACCTTGTCGTAAGCCCGGGAGTCGATCTTTTCCAGGTAATGGGGTTCGTTGTAGAAATCCCAGGCAAAAAGGACGGGCTCATCGCTGAACCGGTCCGCCAGGTATCCCAGGTATGCGGCATACAGGCCGGATCTGACCTCAACGCCGTGACCGCCGGTAACAAGCATCACCTTCAGGGGGATGCGTTCCTCCCGGATGATATTGAACACTTCGGCGATCAGGTCGCCATGCCGCCTGAAATCCTCCGGGCCGGCCACAGGCAGGCCTTGCCCAGTCTGCACGTGGCAGTGCGGAAGGTGCCCGCCCCTCTTCCCGAACTCATAGTATTTGTTGGTTGCCAGGGTGCCGTTGAAATTGCCCTCGGCATCTGTCCCGTCATCATAATATACGGACAACCCCGTGATGCGGACCGTGTTGAAGCCCATGGCCTGGATGGTCCTCAGGTGGTCCACGATGTATTCACGGTATTGCCCGGCCGTGACGCCGCAGGAGAGGCAACCCTGCTCCTGCCTGCACAGGTTCATGAGGGGGGCGAGCCGGTAATGACCAGCCGAGTCCTCAAATGACAGGGGATAGTTCATCATCATGGGATGGAACCTGTCGCAGCCCAGGTAAAAGCCATCCTCTTCCTGGTAGACAAAATCGGCGTGCTGCGCCCTCCCGGGCTGGATGGGGCCGTAGAGCAGCATGAATAGCCACAGAAGGGTCCCGAAATATACTGGCCTCATAGGTGACGGTTTGTTGACAAGTGCCCCTTCGCATGGGGCAAAAGCAAAGTTATGCAATAATCATTCCGGAATCCGGGCCTGGTACCCGATGGAGGATGCGCAACCCGGAAATGCCGGGTATCAGTTGCCGCGATCGGAAAAGATGGCCCGGATGGCATCACCGGCCAGCGAGGTGAGGGTCTGGGCAAGGTTGTGGTCCTTGGCCCGGTTGTAATCCTGCAGGGCCCCCAGGTAATCCTTTTCTGCTTTCCTGGCCCTGGCACGGTAAAGGTACACATCCGGATATTCCGGTCTCAGCTCCAGGGTCCTGTCAAAGTCATCGATCGCCTTCCTGTATTCCTTCAGGACATAATGGTTGATGCCGCGAAGGAAGAAGACATCGGCATTGCCGGGGTAGGCCGAGGCCAGGTTGTCGCAAAGTTTCTTCGCTTCGAGGTTCTGGCCCGACTCCGTGAACTCGATGACCAGGGCCAGGTAATCGGAAAGCACCGGCTGCCCGGAAACGAATGAAGCACCGGAAATGATAAAAAGCACAGCCAGGAGGTTCCTTTTCATGGGCATATCACTGGGACGGATTTGTCCCCCTTTTCGTTACAGGCATTTCAAAAGCGCATCTGCTTGGCTGTCTCCCGGATCAGCCCCCAGGCCTCCTCCACATGCCGCTTTTCCAGCCGGGTCTGGGCAGTGACCATCCTGAGTGCATAATTCCCGTTGAGCTTGGTGTGGGAGAGGTAGAGCCTGCCCGTGTCGTTGAGGGCATGCAGGATGCGCTCATTATGCGCATTCAGGGTTTCCTGATCGTCCAGCCCCCCGGGGCGGTGCCTGAAACAAACAAGGTTGAGCGTCCTCGGCGCCAGCAATTCAAAATCCTTCTCCCCGGCAATTCTTGCTTCAAGGTCCCGGGCGAACTCAATGTGCCGGCGTAACTTATCCTGCAGGCCCCTGACGCCGAAGCTGCGAATGACGAACCACAGTTTCAGGGCCCTGAACCGGCGACCCAGGGGGATGCCCCAGTCGCGGTAATCGTTCACCGTGCCGGCCGACCTGGTGCGCAGGTATTCGGGCGTGATGGAGAACGTGTTGATGAGGTGGTCCTTGTCCTTCACGAAATAGGCGGAGCAGTCAAAATTGGTGAACATCCATTTGTGCGGGTTGAAGACAAAACTGTCCACGTGGTCGATGCCGCGGATCATCCACTTGTACTCATCCAGCAACAGGGCTGTGCCGGCGAAGGCAGCATCCACATGGAGCCATATGCCATACCTTGCCGCAATGGAGGCGATGGCCTCCAGCGGGTCTATGGCCGTGCTGCCCGTGGTGCCGATGGTGGCGACGATGCAGGCCGGTCGCTTCCCGCCGGCGATATCCTTTTCAATGGCCATTTCAAGCGCCTGCGGGTCCATCCTGTATTCCGCATCCACCGCCACCTTCACAAGGTTGTCCTGCCCAAAACCGGCGATCTTGACCCCTTTCTCGATGGAGGAATGGGTCTCGGTGGAGCAATAAACCCGGAAGTCGTTGCTGCCGAACCCCTCCTTGTTGACCTGAAAGCGGGTGAGCTTCTCCCGGGCGGTCAGCAGGGCGGCCAGGGTGGCCGTGGAGGCGGTATCCTGGATCACCCCGTGAAAATGATCGGGGATGCCGGTCATACGCTTCAACCAGTTCATCACCACTTCCTCGAGCTCGGCAGCCGCCGGCGAGGTGTCCCACACCATGCACTGTGCACCCATCGCAGCCGTCAGCATTTCGGCCAGGATCGAAGGGAAACTTGCATTGGCAGGGAAATATGCAAAGAAATTGGGGCTTTGCCAGTGGGTCATCCCCGGAAGGATCTTTTGCCTGAAATCCTCAAAAATATGGTCCATGTCCTCGGGCTCCTCGGGAGGGGAATCGGGCAGCGTGGAGGCGATCGCGCCAGGACCCACCCTGGCCTTGACAGGAAGTCCTTCCAGCCCGCGGTAGTAATCGGCCATCCAATCCACAAACTGGTGGGCGTACTTTCTGAATTCTTCGGGATCGTTCATATTTCAGCCATTGTGGTTCATCTCAAAGGTATATCAAATATCCGGAACCACCGGGGGAAGGGAAAAAAAAGAAAGTCCCGCTTGCGGCGGGACTTCTAACCAAAAACCAATTTAAACCATGAAAACTACTAACGAATAATGATTCGATTAATAGTACTCCCCTGGTAGTTTTCAATTACAAGGAAGTACATGCCTTTATCCATCTTGCTCAGGTCGATGGTCCTTGTCAGGGAACCGTTGACACTTACATTTTCCTCGTGGTACACTACGCTGGATAACGTATTGAGCACTTTGATAGTTACAAAATTACTAAGAACATTTTGAATTTCGAGGATAAATATACCATTATTTGGATTAGGATACACAAATATTTTGCTAAAATTTTCTTCCCCGACACCGGTACATACATTCACTGTGATGTAGTCCTCCAGTGTAAGTGAATGGCTGTCAGTTCCATCGGATACAGTAAGCGTCACATCATACACACCTGCCTCGGCATACATCACCTGGGGATCCTGGAAGGTGGAAGTGGCCGGCTGGCCCCCTTCGAACACCCACTCCCAGGAGATCACATCCCCGATGGACATGTCGAAGAACTCCACGACCTCCATCTCGCAGACCTCGGTGGTATTGCTTGCAAACAGGGCTGTCAGGGTGTTGGTGAACCCGAAGAACGACAGGTACTGTTGCATCAGTTCTTCCCTGGTGGACGGTGATGTTCCGTCATCAAGACCGCCGAATTCATGGGAGGCCGCGATGGTCCTGTATGTTCCGGCATCATAGGCCACGCCGGTCCCATACATGGGCGATTGGTTCTCAAAGATATCGATGGCCCCGCCCATGGCCTGTATGCGGTCGATCCAGCTGTTGTCGCCCGAATAGTTGAACGACATTCCCTCGGTGAACGTCCCCGGCACGCCGGCGATGGTCCCGAGGTCCGAGCCACCGTCATCCGTGGCCGCAAGGCTGAAGAGCGGGTGCACGGGAGTCTGGGAGTCGTAGTACCAGGTGTCGGCACCTTCCATATAGAGGTTCCCTCCGGCATTGAGGTAATCGGCCAGTTTCTGGCCTTCGTCCATGGTGAGCACGTGGTTGTCGCTGTATACGCCCAGGCAAAGGAAGATGGAGGTATACAGGCCAAGGTCCTCCGGGAATACCTGGCTGTATTCCATGACCACATCCAGATCGGCAAGGGCATCCAGCATCTTGTCGGCCGAATTGCCGTTCCCGTCGAGGTCGATGACAAGCACGGGGATATGGCCAATGACCTCGGAGAATGACATGGAGGCACTCAGTTCCATATCGCCCTCCACGCTGATGTCAAGCACGGCAAGGTGACCGGCAGGCGTGGCCGCTGATGCCGATACGGTGAACGTCTGGATGCCGGAGGCACCAGCACTGATGTTGCCGTAGGGCTGAGATCCCTGCACGATCGTCACGAAGGGATCGGCGCTTGTGAGTT
Source organism: uncultured Bacteroidales bacterium (assembly GCA_964386225.1). Classification (GTDB taxonomy): domain Bacteria; phylum Bacteroidota; class Bacteroidia; order Bacteroidales; family JAADJA01; genus JAADJA01. Next base: position 15,053 of record CAYLTG010000006.1, on the reverse strand, counting down.
CGGCGGCCAGGTTGTATGCGTCGGAAGAGCCGTCGTTCAGGATCTCCACCGCGATATTGACGGTTTCGCCCGGATCGATGCTGCCGTTGTTATTGCCGGAGGCATCGTCGATGGTGTATCCGCCGAGCGCAATCACGGGGGCGTGCAGGCTGACGACCAGGTTGCTGACCCAGCTTGTCTCTGTCCCATCGCTGAATTCCACCTCCAGGATGGCCATGTGGCCGTCGGGGGCATCCGTTGCCACTTCGATCCCGAAGGCGCCCGGGCCATCCACCGTCTCACCGGCGGCGATATCCCCGAAATCATGGGTCTCATCAAGGATCACCAGGTAGGGATCGGTGCTGATAAGGGTTGCTGTGACCCCGGTGGCATCCTGGGTGCCTACATTTTGTGCCGATACGTCCAGCAGCACCGCTTCCCCGTAGTCGGCCTGGCCGTTGCCATTGCCGCCGGCGTCATCGACGGCGCTTCCGCTGACCAGTATGTATGCCCCTTCGGGGGGAATGACCGTCACCAAGTCGAAGATGGTGTGCTTGTTGAATCCCGTGACGACCAGCGTGGCCTCGCCGGGGGTGAGGGCATGGTCGAAGGAGGCGGTTCCTGCCGCATCTGTCAGGGCGCTGAAATAGCTCCCTTCCTGCGACAGGCACACGAGGGCCCCTTCAACGGGCCCGTCGCTGTCGGTGACCACCGTGGTGAAGGGAACGCCTACCATCGCCAGGTCGTTGGAGAGCATGAGTTCCGTTGGGGCCTGCGTCCTGGGCTGCATCGACGGGTCACCGAAAAGGTGCCAGGTCTTTGCGGTCTCCCAGTCATCCGGACCCCCCGATTCGGTACACATCAGCACCAGGCCGTTGAAGGTGATGGCGCCGATGGTGGTCCTGCCCTCGTCGGTATTGATGCCGTTCTGACCGGGATGGGCATTGTAGTCATAGCCTCCGATGAGGATGTCGTTGAAATAATCCTGACCGCGCATGGGCGGGTTCCAGGGCTGGTTGATGGTCGACATCATGGTCATCACGGCGCCTCCTCCTTCCTTCTTGAGCCAGGCCTCGGCAAAGCAATCGGACGAAGAGTTGAAAGCACCGTTCACGCATGCCACGGAAAATATGATGGGCAGCCGCCCCTCGTTCGTCAGCCCGCCGATATGGTTGTTGCTGAAACCGGTGGATCCCCATGAGGTGTTGGAGCCGTGACCGCAGTAGTTGATGATGCTGACACC
>CAYLTG010000006.1:0-13731 GCA_964386225.1 uncultured Bacteroidales bacterium | reverse complement strand
TTCTCGACCAGGCGCACGGTGAGGTTGCTGTAAACCCTCAGTACGTTTTGCACGGCATTGTACCGGAAGGGATAGACATAAACGGTGGCCCCCCTCAGGTCGCGCAGGATGAAGGGAGGTGTCTGCGTGGCCATGTCCTGCGGGTACCAGTCATCCCGCATCGAAGCCGGATTTATCCAATAAGGGATGGCGGAGGGATCCTGGTCGCGGTAAATGATGCCTTTCGAGGGGAGCAGCGGCTCGGTGAGGATGAATTCCTCGAAATCCCCTTCGATGACCTCCAGGGTGACATTCCTGTCGGCCGGCAGCCGCACGGAGGCATGGAGGTATGGCAGTTCGGCATAGCCCCTGAGGCGGGTGTGGACACTGCCATCGAAAAGGATGGCGGCATAGGTCTCGCCATCATGGCTGACGGTGGAAAGGTCATACCCGTCCAGGTGGAAGACCAGCTCGTGCACGCCGGCTTCGGGCTGTTGGTAAACAGTTTGATACCCGCCCGACGCCAGGAGGGCGAAGGCGGAAAAGACCAGGGTCAAAATGATAAAGGTTCTCTTCATTACCAGATTTTTTGTAAATAAAAAGATCTCCCCGCATGGGGAGATCATCACAGCTTATCGTTTAATTCGAATGTATTATTCGTTTGACAATGGAATAGTCCCCGGTCTCGATCTTCAGGTAGTATATGCCTGATCCGAACCTGCTGGCATCGACCACCAGCCGGTGGTTCCCGCTCATCTTGCCTGCCTCGCTTTCGATCACGGTCATCAATTGTCCGAAAAAGTTGAACATGGAAATGGTCACATCCGATGCGGATGGCAGGGCATAATCGAGGGTGAACTGTCCCTTGAAGGGGTTGGGATAGATGCTGACCTTCTGCCCTTCGGCGATCTCGATCATGCCGGTATAGATGAAGTAATAGGGTTCCGAGGGTTCCGACACACACCCATAGGCATCAGTGACGATCACATAGTAGTCGTCGGTGGCTACAGGCGTATATGTCTGCCCTGTGGCCCAGGCGATGGGTCCGTCGGAATCGTACCACTGGTTGCCGTCTACGGCACTCGACACCAGGTTGGCACCCGACTGGGTGATGACAGGCTGATCCGGCTGCGGATGGACGACCACTTCCACGAAATCGGTCACCGTGGCATCGCCGTCACTGACCACGACATAATAGGTGGTCGTTGCCCCGGGTGTGGCCACGGGGTTGGCGGCAGTGGGATCGTCGAGTCCTGTTTCGGGCATCCATTCGTATGTATAGGTGCCGGTGCCGCCGATGGCATAGGCATACAGCTGTGTGCTCTCGCCCTGGCATATCTCTTCAGGGCTGGCGGAGGCAATGACACCAAGCGGTGCCACTCCCGTCACAGGCGGGAAGACAATGAAATCGACCCAGGCGCAATCGCTCCCCGTCGAAACGGATCCATCCTTGGAGTATTCCCATTTGAAGGTATGGTTCCCGGCCGTGACGTCAAAACTGGCAAGGGTCCAGGAAATACTTCCCGACCATTGCTCCTGCATCACGCCATCGATATAAAACTTCAGGTAGTCGTAGCCGCTCTCCGATGAAACCTTGTAATAAAAAGATATGGCATCGTCGGTGGAGGTCTCCATGATCAGCATGAGGGATGACGTAGCATTGTGGGTTATCGTGCCCGACTTGGCGGAGAAGTCGCCCTCGTAAGGGCTCGTGTCATCGATCAGCCATTCGGCGTTGCCACCGAATTCCCAAGGGAAGGCTGAGAAGTCACCGGTTTCAAAATCCTCGACCACAAGTCCGATGGTCAGTGAAATCATGGCGGCGGTGCTGTAGGGATCTGCGCTTACCTCATAATCGGCAGTGATGACCTCCCCGATGGGCGCAGTCGGTTCCACCGTCACGTTGAAGACAGCATTTTTGGTCTCTCCGGCGGTGATGGTCTCCAGCTCGAAGTTGGTGTTGTTGATATTGATCAGCGGGTTGCCACACAACAATGTGGCGGCGACCTCCAGTGCATCGCTTCCACCACCGTTGATGTTGGGGATGATGATGTTGGCGTTCTCACCCGGATCGAGCCTTCCGTTTCCATTGCCGTTGGAATCGTCGATCGTGTAGGGTCCCACAACAAGGTCGGGCGCATTGAGGGTGACAAACATGGTGCTGTTCCAGCTTTCGTTGCCGTCGGTTACCTCGACCTCGAATTCCACGACATGCTGGTCGGGAATGAACCCGTCCACCGTGAAGGCAAAGGCTGCATCCTCCGTGAGGGCATTGCCGGGCAATATGTCGGGCCAGCTGTGGGTGCCCTGGTTGATGGTGATATAGTCATCCTCCGACGACAGGGTGGCCACTACATCGGTGGCGATCTGAGAGCCAAGGTTTTCCAGGGTTACGTCCAGCATGATGTATTCGCCATAGTCGACGATGCCGTTTCCGTTCCCGTCATTGTCATCGATGATGAAATCATCGAGGAGCACATAGGCTCCTTCGGGCGAGGCGACGTTCACCTCCCCGAAGAATGGCTGCAGGTTCTGGCCGGTAATCACGACATCGGCAAGGCCGGGCACCACGATGGGGTTGAACATATTCACTTCGGCCAGGCCCGATCCATCGGCCAGGCCGCAACCATACAGCACGCCGTCCCGGGAGATGGCCACATAGGCATGCGGATCGGTGACGACCTCAAAAGTTTCGACGGCCAGGGGCATGAGGTTCTGGTAGTTGGCCATAGCCTCGGGGGGCTGGCTGAAATAGATCATGACGGAAGGATCGCCCATGAGGTGGTAGATCTCCCAGTAATAGGTCTCCAGGCTTGAAGAGGCCTGGGTCACTGCCAGGTTCCCGGCGGAGGGCATCTGCCCCTGGGTCACGTACCATTCTTCGAGCACCTCACCGTTATCGTGAAAGAGCCGGTCGTAGGCCCCCAGGTGATCGGGGTTGTAGGACGGGTTGGCGGTGACGGACTCAAAGCCGACACCCCACCAGAAATCCTCGTCCCAGTATGTGCTGTTGGAGCCCCCGATATATCCCAGGGCCCCTTTATTCGCGGCGCGAAGTATCTCCTCGCCGAAACAGGTGGTCTGAAACTCGACGGAGGAGCAGCAGTTCCCCACCATGAGCGGATATTTGCCATCGTTGGTCAGCTGCGCGATATGGCCGATGTTGAAGGAAGGATCGGCCCATCCCATGGAACTGCAGTGGGCGGTGTAATTGGCGTAGGCGACGCCGTTACTGATATCGCCCCGGATGTTCTGGGAATAGTTTGCGCCACTCGGCTCCGGCTGCAGGTATGTGTGTGAGGTGAGGCCGTGTGCCGCATTAAAATAATACTCGGTGCCGTAGTTGATCTGCCCGTTGCCCCAGGTGGTGGCGTAATTGGCGTCGGCGCCGGCGACCATCACCACTTCATCCAGGAAGCTCGGATCGGGGAAGAGGTATTGTTCGTACTCAAGGGTCTTGTCAATCTGTGGCTGGAGCTCATTCAGGTTGTTGGCCGAGAACCTGCCGTAGAAACATTCGGGGTAGATGTCGCCCGACCCGTCGTACGTGCAGTAGTAAAGGTCGGTAACATGCCCTCCGGACGATCCGCTGAACGCGGGGATCTGCGCCACATCGCCCACGAAAAGGACGAAACTCTGGGAATTGTAGCTTTCCGGCGGATTCTCGTAGAAACTTTCCAGGTAATTCTTGATGGAGGTGGTCGAGCTGCCCACTTCCGGGTCGTCGGTATAGGCCTCGATCACCTGGAATCCTTTTTTGGTCTTCCATTCGACAAAGGGCGCGAGGGCATCTTCGAACATGGGGTCGGAAACGATGATGTAGGTCACCGGCTCGGCCGTGATGAACTCCTTCCCGTCGAGGGCCGGTTTATAGTTGATGAACTGCTGGTACAGCGACTCATAGTATGGCGAGAAGCGATTTTGCTTCTCGGCCAGGGTGGCGCCGAGGTTGCCGTTGTTGAACTTGACCCTGAGCTCAATGTCCGTGCTCACCAGGAGGGTATTCTGCACCGGGTTGTAATAGACCGGTGCGATCTCCAGGCGCGCCATCCTGACACCCCGGATCATGCCCAGGTCCACGACCCTGACCAGCTCGGGACCCCAGAACGAATCCGTGGAATAGGCGGCCTGGTCGAACATGAACTCAACATCCGCAGGATCATCGATATTCTTGGAGAGCGGCGGCTGGGCGGGCAGCAGCTGGCTGGTGATGCCATAATCCGCCAGGCTGACCTCCTGCTGCGTCTGCGACAGGACCTCGACCGTGATTTCGGCCCCGAGGGGCACTTCGATGAGCTTCTTGATCACAGGCAGCTGAGGGTGGCCGACCACGGTGCTGTAGCCGTATTCATTGATCCGCAGCAAGGTGAAGTATCCTTCCGGAGTTTTGACCCGAAGGAACTCTACGTTCTTGAGCGCATTTTCGAGACTCAGCAGGGAGTAGCTGTTCTCGGTGACCTTGAGCTTGTTGGACCCGGCCTCCCCCAGGGTGATGTGGCCCGCCATGAGGGTATTCGCCAGAAAAAGCCCTATGAGCAGGAGCGCACGGGTGGTGTGCGTAAAAAATGTCTTCTTCATTTTTAGCCTTTCGCGTGATTCTTTGATTGTGCAACCTCTTGCAAGGGTGCAAATGTAAGCATTTCCCGTGGGAAATCCTACAAGTTTTTAATAGACAAGGCGGGGCCTGCAAAGGTTGCCCGGCAGGGGAGCGGATCACTGATTTTTAGTGAAGTCGGTCACCCGCTGTTTCAGGTACCTGGAGGAGATCTGTGTCACGGGGTACCAGGCCGACAGGATCCCGATGGCAATGACGGTAAAAAACACGGCAACAAAATCAGGCACTTCCATTTTCACGGGGTAGTAGGGCACAATGAAAGCGTTGGCCTCCCCGAGGCGGATCAGCCCGAACTCCATTTGCAGGAAACAGAGCACCGCCCCCAGCAGCATGCCCGAAAGGGCGCCGAAAAGCGACACGAACATCCCCTCGGTGAGGAAGATCCGCTTGATCAGTTTCTCGGAGGCCCCCATGCCCGACAGGATGGCGATATCCTTGCGCTTGTCGAGGATCAGCATGGAAATGGAGCCGATCACGTTGAAGGCGGCGATGATCAGGATGAAGGTCAATATGAAGAAAATGGCCCATTTCTCTGACTTCATGATCCGGTACAACAGCGCCTGCTGCTGGAACCGGTTCTTCACCTGGAACCTGTCCCCGGCCAGGGCGGTGATCGCTTCCTGGACATCGCCGTAATCGGTGCCTTCCGCCAGGCGGACCTCGACCGAGGTCACCTCCCCCTGTTCGTAATCCAGCAGGCGACGGGCAAAATCAAGGGACACCAGGATGTATCTGGAATCGATCTCCTGCTGCACGGCGAACACCCCGGAGGCGGTCAGTGACCCCGTGCTGAAGGACCCCTCCATGGCGGTCAGGGCCCGCCTGGTCCGCTTGGGAACATACACGATGATGGGGTTCCCGGGATCATAGAGCTTGATCCCCAGGTTATAGGCCACCAGGTAACCCATCACGGCGTAGTCGATTCCATCGCGGTGCAGCAGCAGGTCGCCGTCGAACATCATCGAGTCGAGGGGGTTCCGGACCAGGAACTCATCGCTGACGCCCTTCAGGGTCACGATAAACTGTTCCGATCTGTGCTTCAGCAATACATTCTCCTCGACCACCTCGGTGTAGCTGATGACACCGGGCATGGCAACTACCTTGTCGCGGGGCACCAGCCCGGGGTCGAAGGTCTTTCCCGCAGCGGCCGTGATCTTTATGTCGGGATCGAAGGTGTTGTAAAGCGATTTCACGAGTTCCTCGAACCCGTTGAAAACGCTCAGCACCACGACCAGGGCCATGGTGCCCACACCCACCCCGGCCACGGAAATGGCCGAGATGATGTTGATGATGTTATGGGATTTCTTGGAAACCAGGTACCTTTTCGCTATGTAGAACGGAAGATACATCACTTCCAGGCGTTAACGATGAGCCCTGTCCCGGTGGAATGACGGCCGGCAACATCCAGGTAGTTGAGCAGGAAGGCCAGCGGGTAGGTTAGGAGAAAATAAAAAGGCAGCAGGATGAAGAACAGCCTGGAGGCATTGAGCATGATGATGGGATATTTCATGGAAAGCCGCCACGAGAGCTTGCCGGGGGCGCCATAACTGTACCTGGCCTTCACCCTGGAGAAACCTGATTTGATGAGCTTTTCCTCGATCTCCCTGATGTTGTAGCCATCGCGCACATGCTCGTCGATGAACGACTCATGGTCGTGGTCGTGCACGTCGCTGCCCCCCTGGTCCGAGGGCGTTGAAATGAGGAGCATGCCTCCCGGCCTCATCGAAGCACATATATTCTCAAAGACCATGACATCTTCAAGGATATGTTCCATCACATCCACCGAGAGCACAAGGTCGAATTTCCCTTCCATCCTGAAACGGGTCAGGTCGGCATAGTCAAACCGCACATGATCGAACCCGATCTTTTTGAAGAACACGCTGCAATCCTCGATCTGTTCGGTCTTGACATCCACGCCGAGGATGTTCCAGTCCCTGTGCTTGCGTCCCAGGTAGTAGGCATACTGGCCAAAGCCCGAGCCGGCATCCAGGACCTCGGCCGTACCTTTCCTGCCGCGGGCCCAGCGCCTGATCTCCTTCTTGATGTGCCAGGTCCTGAGCAGCAGCAGGTCGAGCAGGCGGTAAAAGAGCTTGCGCAAAACCACATGCTTGTTGAACACATTGCCGAGGCTTCTCTTTATGGGGTCATATTGCATCTTATTCCGGGTTTAGTTCCTGTTGATCCCGGGATGGTGCCGTTCGCGCACGATCCGCGTGATCATTCGTCATCCAGCAGTTTTTCGATATTCTCGATATAGTCGAGGGAGTCATCCAGGAAGAACTGTACCTCGGGTACGATCCTTACCTGCTTGCCGATGCGCCTGCCCAGCTTGTAGCGAATCTCCCCCGAATGCTTCCGGATCTGCTCGAGCAACTCGGGCTTGCTGCCGGTGGTGAACAGGCTGAGGTAAACCTTGGCAATGGAGAGGTCGCGGGTCACATGGACCTTGGTCACGGTGATCAGGGCATTGCCGAACAGATCCCTTCCTTCGCGCTGGAAGATTTCACCCAGGTCACGTTGAATGAGCCGGGACACCTTGCTTTGTCTGGTCGATTCCATGACGCAAAAGTAATTCAATCCATTCAATTGGGGCCATGAAAACCGATTTGTTTGTGACCGGCCGGATGTGCGTTGTGTTATTGTTTATTTTTGCGGAGAACGAAATCTTTCCTGATGAAGCGAATCTGCGTTTTCTGCGGCTCCAGCAGCGGCCTGGGCACGGTTTACCGCGACCATGCCGCCCGGCTGGGCAGGATGATGGCCCGCCGGAACATCGAACTGGTCTACGGCGGCGGCAACGTGGGCCTGATGGGCATCCTGGCCGACAGCGCACTGGAGCATGACGGCAGGGTCACGGGGATCATCCCCCGGAGCATTGCCGATCTAGAGATCGCCCACCTGGGGTTGACCCGCCTGGAGGTGGTGGAGAACATGCACGAGCGCAAAAACCGCATGGGCGCGCTGGCCGACGGCTTCATCGCCCTGCCCGGCGGCTTCGGCACGCTCGACGAGCTCTCGGAAGCATTGACCTACAACCAGCTGAGGATCTACGACAAACCTGTCGGCCTCCTGAATGTGAACGGTTATTTCGACGGGCTGCTCCAGTTTCTCGACCATTGCGTGGTTGAAGGTTTCGTGCGGCCGGAGCACCGGCAGAACATCTTCATCGCCGAAGACCCGGACGCGCTGCTGAAGCTGATGGAGGCCTTTGAGCCTGTGGCCATCGCCAAATGGATCAACGACATCCGCCAGGAAAGCAATACCAACTGAGCCATGCTGATCATCGGAATAACAGGGACACTGGGAGCGGGGAAAGGGACCATCGTGGACTACCTTGTGAAGGTGAAGGGATTTCACCATTTCTCAGTACGCGCCTACCTCTTGGAGCGGATCAGGGCACTGGGGCTGCCCCGGGACCGGGATAGCATGGTGACCGTGGCCAACGGGCTCCGGCAGGAGCACGGCCCCTCCTACATCATCGACCAGCTCTACACCGCTGCCGAGGCGCAGGGCGGCAACGCCGTGATCGAAAGCATCCGCACCCCCGGGGAGGTGGAATCGTTGCGCGGCAAGGGCCGGTTCTGGCTCTTTGCCGTGGATGCCAGCGACGTCGCCCGCTACGAGCGCATCAGGGAACGCCGGAGCGAGACCGACGACGTCGATTTCCAGACCTTCAAGGCCAACGAGGCCCGGGAAATGAACTCCAACGATCCAAACCGTCAGAACCTGAGGAGGTGCATCGAAATGGCGGATTTCCGGTTCGACAACAACGGCACGGTCGATGACCTGTACCGGCAGGTGGATGCAGCCGTCGGGCAGATCGAGGGGGAAGGACGCCATGGCTGAGGAAAGAGATACGATCCCGGATCCACAGCAGGTCACCCCATTTTTTTGACGAATTATCAGAACGAAGACATGACAGAAGAAAACAAAGCACATTCAAGGCCATCGTGGGACGTCTATTTCATTGAGCTGGCCCACTCAGTGGCCAAACGGGCAACCTGCGACCGCGGAAGGTCGGGCTGCGTCATCGTGAGGGACAAGCAGATCCTGGTGACCGGCTATGTCGGCTCGCCCCGCGGACTGCCCCACTGCGACGACGTGGGACACTACTTCAAAAAGGTGATCCACGAGGACGGCTCGGTGACACAACATTGCGTGCGTACGGTCCATGCCGAGCAGAACGCCATCACCCAGGCGGCCCGCCGGGGCATCGGGCTTGACAGGGCAACCCTGTACTGCCGCATGACCCCGTGCCGCACCTGCGCCATGCTCATCATCAACTGCGGCATCGAGCGGGTGGTTTGCCAGAATAAGTACCATGCAGGCGCCGAATCGGAACAGCTGTTCAGGGATGCCGGTGTGCAACTGGATTATTTCTCGGAAGAAGTGGTGCAATACGGGGACCAGAAAGCCTAACCCAGGGACTTCACGTGCTCGAAGAAAGCGCTGATGTCCACGATCCCGAACACATGCAGGGCCGTGAGCAGGATCACGGCGATGATCACCCACCGCACGAAAGCGGCTCCCTTTTTCACGGCCATCCGCGAAGCGATCAGTGCCCCGGTCACATTCCCGATGGAAAGGACAATGCCGTACAGGTAATCCACCTGCCCGTAAAATATGAACACCAGCAGGATCACCGGTGACCAGATGAGAATGATGAACACCTTGATGGCATTCGCCTTGACCAGGTCGTAGCCGGCGCCCAGAACGATCCCTGCCAGCAATGCATAACCCACACCCATGTGGAGGAACCCGCCGTAGGTCCCGATGAGGAAGAAAAGGACCATCTGCCAGGCGGAGACCTTCCTCTTCTGGAGTTCCTCCTTCCCCTTCAGCCAGCGCTGCGGCTTATAGAGGATCACGAACATCATCACCAGCATCATGACCGCAATGGCCTTCTCGATGACCTCCTCGTTGAGGTCGACGGCGATCAGCGCGCCGAAGATGGAGCCAAGGGTCGCGGGGATGGCGAGCCAGAACCCTTTCCGATGGTCCAGCACTTTCTGCTGGCGGAAACTGCCCACGGCCGCAATGTTCTGGATGAGGATGGCGATCCGGTTGGTACCGTTGGCCACATTGGCAGGGAGCCCGAGGAACATGAGGATGGACAGGGAGATGATGGACCCGCCGCCCGCCAGTGTGTTGATGAAACCGACCAGGAGCCCTGAAAATACCAGCAATGCGACTTCGATCCAGTTCATGCCTTCAAATTATATGGTTTTCGCATGCAATTCGGTTTTCTTGCCGACGAACCGCACAAATAAGTACAGCAGGACGATGTTCAGCGGGAAAAGAACGACCGCAGGCACCCCGTAAGCGGCCGGGAGGGTGCCGAAGAGGGTGCCGGCAACACCCACCACCAAGGCATAGGGCAGCTGGGTCCTCACGTGCTCGATGTGATTGCACGAGCTGGCCAGGGAGCTGAGGATGGTGGTGTCGGAAATGGGGGAACAGTGGTCGCCCAGCACCGATCCTGCCAGCACGGTGGAGACGACATTGTAGAAGATGGACAGGGCCGTGTCGTGTTCCAGCCCGGACTCCCTGGAAAGGATCCATGAAGCGGGCAGTATGAGCGGATACAGGATGGCCATGGTGCCCCAGGATGAACCGGTCGCAAAGGCAACAAAGGCCGCGAGCAGGAAGGTGATGGCCGGGACGACGAAGGGGGCGATGTTGATCTCCAGCAGCAGGCCGGATATGAAATCGGCGGTATGCATGTACTTCGTGATCAGTGCGATGGCCCAGGCAAGGACCAGGATAAGCACGGCCGTGACCATGGTCTTGAACCCTTTCAACAGGCTTTCCATGCTCTCTTTCAGGCTCATGATGCGCTGGGCAATGGTCATGACGACAGCCACCAGGGCGCCGGAAAGGGAGCCCCAGAGCAGGGCCCTGTAGGAATCCGCATGGCCGATCACATTGGACAGGTTGGAGGAGAAGGCTGCATCCTGCTCCCAGCCTGTGGCCTTCAGCCCGGTGGCCACCAGCCCCGTGATGGTGGCCAGCACGATCACAAGCACGGGGACCACGGCATTGTACCAGCGCTCCCTGCCCGGGACACCCTCTTCAAATTCCTTGCTGATCCCGGGATGGATGCTGGCGACGCCTTCGTTCCGTGCCCGTAACTCTGCCTTGAGCATAGGACCGAAATCGCGGCCGCTGAGTACGATGATGAGGATAAAGGACAGGGCCAGCACGGGGTAATAGGAGTAGGCCAGCGAATTGATGAACACGTCATAGGCCGACTGTCCGAGGCCAAGGGTGTTGATGCCGTCCTGGATATAGCTTAGCTCCGCACCGATCCAGGTGGTGATGAACGCGATGGCGGCAATGGGTGCCGCCGTCGAATCCACGATGTAACTCAGCTTCTCCCGCGATATCCGCAGCTTGTCGGTCACCGGGCGCATGGTGTTGCCCACCACCAGCGTGTTCGCATAATCATCGAAGAAGATGGCCATGCCCAGGACCCAGGTGACAAACTGGCCTGAACGCGGGCTCCGGGCATACCTCGACAGGAACGCGACCACCCCCTTCATGCCTCCGTTGTAGGAGATCAGGGTGACGGTGGCACCGATGAGCATGGAAAAGACGATGATGGACAGATGGTCGCTATCGTTCAGCGATTCGATGATGTAGACATCGGCGATGGATATCAGGCCATAGAGCAGGGCAGCAACAAAGGTATGTCCCTGGTAGTAGGAGATGATCACCGATCCGACCAGGATGCCCGTGAACAGGGCCGAATAGACCTCGCGGAAGACCAGGGCCATCAGGATCGCAATGATGGGAGGCAGGATCGACATCCACAGCGGGATGGGCGTGATGGGCCTGGCATACTTCAGCCCGTTCCAGCTGATGGTGAGGTCGGTGTCCGTTTCAAAGGTGTCCGAAAACGCCGCCTGACCAGCGATCACCGCCACCTTGCGCGGGCTGCCGTTCACGAGCAAGGTCACCGAATCGGGCGGCGCCGCCTGTGCCGGCAAAAGCACCCTGAATTCAACGGGAATGTGTTGTACGATCACCGGGGGGTGCTCCACATGCAGGTCCTCCGAGCCGAGGGCCGGAGATCCGGGGAAAAACAGGAAGGCAAGGGGAACGAAAAACAAAAGGATATGGACGCAACTTCCCTTCACAGTGAAATTTTCGGTAAAAATAAGGAACTTATCAATTCCTGAACAGGCGGATCACGTCATTTCCGTTCGCAAAGATAAGGAGCGCGAACAGGATGATCATTCCGGCGATCTGGGCATACTCCATGAATTTGTCACTGGGTTTGCGCCTGGTGATGATCTCGTACATGAGGAACATCACATGCCCTCCGTCCAGCGCCGGGATCGGCAAAACGTTCAGGATGGCCAGCATGATGGACAGGAAGGCCGTCAGGGTCCAGAAGCTCTGCCAGTGCCAGCGGGGAGGGAAGATGTTGCCGATGGTGATGAACCCCCCGACCGATTCATAGGCTTTGATCTCCGGATTGAAAAGGAGCCGGAGTTGCTTGAGGTAACTGCCCACCCCGTCGTAGGCCTTGGAGATGCCTGCAGGGATGGCTTCGAACACGTTGTAATTGACCTTGCTGAACTCGAAAAAATAGTCTTCTTCCTTGTTGTAGATGCCGAGCTTGCCCTCGGGGGGCACATGGGCCAGGATGTCGAGGGTGTCGGCAGACCGGATGACAGTCACCACGATATCCTGATTCTTGTGCTGCTGGATCTCGACGAAAAAATCCCTGAAATACTCGGTGGGTTTGCCGTTCAGGGCGATGATGCGGTCGTCGACCTCAAGCCCGGCATCGCGGCCGGCCGATTTCTTCGTGAAATCATCGATGACAAAGGGGATGCGATAGGCGATGAAATTGATCGATTTCTGTTTGATGAGCTTCCCGATGAAGTCTTCCGGGATCACCACATCGATGACCTTGCCGTCGCGCTCCACCTGTATCGATTTGGCCTCGTCCAGGACGATCACCTCGGTGATCTTGCGGAAGTTCTCCACATGCCGGTGGTCCACCGATACGATCTTGTCACCGTCGCGGAGGCCGATCTCCATGGCCAGGGAGTCGACCTTGATGCCGTACCTCACATTGTCGGTGGGCAGGTATTCCTCGCCCCAGGTGATGAGCATGAAGATATAGATGAGGGCGGCGAGCACTATGTTCATCGTAACCCCGCCCAGCATGATGATAAGGCGCTGCCAGGCAGGCTTGCTCCTGAACTCCCAGGGCTGGGGCGGCTTTTTCATCTGCTCCTTGTCCATGGACTCGTCGATCATGCCGGCGATCTTCACATACCCGCCCAGGGGCAGCCATCCAAGGCCGTATTCCGTCTCCCCCATCCGGAACTTGAAGATCGAGAACCAGGGGTTGAAAAAGAGGTAGAATTTCTCGACCTTGGTCTTGAAGATCTTGGCTGCGATGAAATGACCGAATTCGTGGATGATGACCAGGATCGAAAGGCTGAGTAAGAATTGAAGGATCTTGATTACGATTTCCATTAAGTTGCTCTATCTGTTTTCTTCGGTATCAACGACCGTCGTGAATTTTTGTTTTAAGGATTTCATGATTTCTCCGTCATTTTCAGGGCCATGGCCCTTGTCCTCCTGTCGGATTCAAGGTAATCGTCCAGGCCGGGATGCCGGATGTAATCCATCTCGTGCATGCATTTCTCATTGATCCGGGCAATGTCGTTAAAACCTATCTTCCGGGCAAGGAAAGCATGGACGGCGACCTCGTTCGCCGCATTCAGGATGCAGGGGACGTTACCCCCCCGCTCCATCGCTTCAAAAGCGAGTGCAAGGTTACGAAATTTTTCAATATCAGGCGATTCAAAAGTCAGCTCCCGAAAATCGCAGAAACTGAACCGAGGCAGGTCATTTTGCAGCCTGCCGGGATAGGCCAGGGCGTACTGTATGGGGATCCGCATGTCGGGCAGGCTCATCTGCGCTTTGATGGACCCGTCCACGAACTGGACCAGGGAATGAAGGATCGACTGCGGGTGGACCACCACCTCGATCTGGTCGGGCCGGAGGCCGAACAGCCATTTGGCCTCGATGACCTCGAGCCCCTTGTTCATCATGGTGGCGGAATCGATGGTGATCTTGTTGCCCATGGCCCAGTTGGGATGGTTGAGCGCATC